>NZMW01000016.1 GCA_002694685.1 Balneola sp. | reverse complement strand
TCAGATCTAAAAGAAGAAACCAAAGAAAAATGGGCAGATTTGAAAGGCGAACGATCTGAACTCGAAAAGCAAATTGATAAGCTTGAAGACTCAACAGAAGAGAACTGGGAAAAGACCAGAGAGTCCTTTTCTGAAAGCATGGAATCATTCAAAGAGGATTTCAATAACTTTGTTGAGAACCTGAAAATTGGATAAGGTTTAGTTATCTGATTTTCGGGGTGAAACTAAATCCATGGCTTGGCCAAGTATATTTTTCCCAAAATTATAGAAACGCTCTTGATTACCCATTGCGAGTAAACGAAGGACGTAGCGCAATTCTCCCAATAACTTTGGAGGATTGCTAATCAGAGTATCTTCTCTGACCACTTCATCCCAATCAATAGAGCGCTGAAATTTAACGCCGGCCTTGGCCATGGTTTTTAAATATACGTTTGCCATCAGCCCATACCCGATGGTAGTAGGGTGAAGGCCATCGAGGCTGAATATACCTCCCTTGTACAACTTACCATTATCGTCGAGGCGGAGGAAGTCGGTTGTTAAATTTATCTCGTTATTATCATCTACTAAATGAGCAGTCGATTCTTGCTTTCGCAGAGCATCAGCCAATCCTTTAGGAAGGTCTCGTACTAATTCACCACCTAAACGGCGACGAGCCAGACCAGCCACATTTTTAGCCATTGGAACGACCGTCCAGCCATATTCACTGGCAAGCTTCTTAATGATTTCATTGTACTCGTCCATAGCCAAATCCAGCTGAATGGCCTGATCTTTTGTCAAATGGGGATGCTTGTCGGGATCGAAATCCTCATCCCAAATCCAGAAGCGGGTATAGTAATCAAAATAGCCCAGGCGTTTACTGGATAGATCCGAATTCACCCCACGGCAAACGGGTGGAATGGTAACATAGGGGAGAGTGGGGACGAAAACTCTCTTAGCATCTAGTTTAGAAACTCTTTCAGCCAGCTTGCGATATTGGTTTTCAAAATGCTCGGGGCGGTAAGCGGTGTGTTTTCGTTGCCCGGGAAATACTTCAAGGTTATCGTCTTCAGTCCAAATTACTTTAAGATCTGTAATCGCGGCAATCATGTTGTTGTGACCAAGACAAACAATCAGGTTTTCAATACCACCATCTTTAGCGAGTGTTTCTGCGTTATTAAATTGAGATCGAGTCTCAAATTCCGACTTAAACGAAGGGTTTAGAACGAGCCGCGCCGTGGTGAACTTGGCATGTTCCGGGAGCATATCAAAAACGGTGAACTTTTCCGGGTTGGTTTGAATGTGGTGCCGGCTGTTTTGCTCGTTTACCACCCAGGAATCACTGATGTTAAAGCCCCAAACAGATTGGTTGTGATAGGGATGATCACGGGGGATGGCTAAATCCTTCAAGCCGCCTTCCCAGTATTTTTTGATGCGCTTCAGCGTTTTTACCATATGCGATGCAGCCGGTAAAAATTCATCCCAGGTTATTTCATCACCAAATTCTTCCGAAAGTCCACGAACAAGCACTTCAAGATTTAAAGGAATACCTGCTTGGGCTGTAAATGAGGGCTGATCAAAATCCGGTTTGGGATCAAAGCACCGGTGTACAAAAGAGGGGAAGTTGACATCGGTACGGTAAATACCCCCATTGTTGAAGCCTTGAGAAAGGCTATCTCCAATAACCACTAGTTTGTGCTTTGCTTCTTTTTTATTCCAGAACATTAATTTTTGCTGCTAAATCTTGAAAGCATAAAAAGATAGTTAAGTGATGGGTGAATAGAAATGGGAGTAGTGAGATATGAGTAGTGAGTAGACTCATATCTCACTACTCACTACTCACTACTCAAAACTACAAACAACCCTTGAAATTTGATAAGTATCGGAGCTAAACCCTGCCTATTTTGTATGGAGAACTAATGCCCAAATAAAACAAAAGAGTATGTCAGAGAAAAACCGACTTCAATTATTCAGAGAAAAAAGAAGCGCACAAAATGAAAAAGTGATGGGCCTGGATCACCTGGGCATCAAACGCTTTTTCAATATGGATACGAATACCTATCGGGATGGAGCCCTGCCCACTCAGACCAAAGAGTTGCTTGGCCTGGTAGCCTCAACTGTTCTTCGCTGCAATGATTGTATTGATTATCACTTAGAACAATGTGCTAAAACGGGTTCTACAAAAGAAGAAATCATCGATGCGATGAACGTAGCTTTGATTGTAGGTGGCAGCATCGTGATTCCGCATCTGCGCCATGCCGTAGATACACTTGATTTTCTGGAAGAAGAGGGAGTTCTGGAAGCGAACTAATCAGCCATAAACTCTTCCGGATCGGGATGAAGGAATTTAACTTTAAACTGATCCCTGAGTTTTTGTGATGAAACTGATTTGCCGTCTTCACCACCTGATTCAAAAGTAGGTTTCTTTAGCTCCAGGCGTTCAGTCATTTTTGTATAAACTTGTTCTCGAGTTGGATGGCAATCCGTACAAACGTTGAAAATTTCGCCTTTTGTATTCGCCTCAATAACCTTCTCAGTTATCTGAATAACATCATCCCGGTGAATGAGGTTAACCGGAGCATCACCGTCAGAGATATCTTTACGTCCTGCCATGTATTTCGCTGGGTGGCGATCTTCGCCATATAATCCGCATAATCGAAGAATGACAGCGTCCGGGCAATGGTCTAGTAAAGCACCTTCAGCAGCTATAATTGCATTATCATTTTTGCTGTCGGGTTTGGAGTCAGATTCAATAACTTCATTTTTTGCATCTCCATATACTGAGGTGGAACTATACATAACGATCTGTACGTTTCTGTCAGCCAGTACCTGAGAAAGTTGACCGATCGCTTTTGGGTATTGACTGCGATCTTCACCCCTGCCGGGTGAGATGGAAATAATAACCGAATCAACATTTGGCGGTCGAATATCAGAAAGTGATTTTACGGGCAGCTCCATCTTCACCGGTTTGATGGAAAGTTCATCAAGATCAGAAAAATTGGATGATGAGCGGGTAGTTCCGAACACTAAGTAATCCTTTTTAAGGAGATCTTGACCGAGTTTTTTTCCTAACCAACCACAACCGACAATAAGTACAGAGCTGTTTTTCTTAGAATTCATACTTTCTTCACATTAAATAAAGTTATTGCGTAACTGTACATCAAACATATACTAAAATCAGGCATGGCACAATCTAATACAGGAATATTATTGGTGAACCTTGGATCTCCGGATAGCTATGAACCGGCTGATCTTAAAGTTTATCTTAGGGAATTTTTAAGTGATAAACGAGTGATTGACTTCCCAACTCCGATTCGCAAAGCTGTGGTTGAGGGAATCATTTTACCGATCAGGCCTAAAGAATCGGCGGAAGCTTATGAACTAATTTGGTGGGATGAAGGCTCACCGCTTATCGTAATCACACAGCGCGTGGTTGATAAGCTCCAAAAGCGTTTAGGTGATGATGTACCTATTGCGATGGGGATGAGGTATGGAAACCCATCTATTGAAGCGGGTTTTGATGAGCTGATGGAGAAAAATCCAAACCTCGAAAAAGTGTTCATGGTGCCTCTATATCCACAATATGCAATGGCCACCACCGAGACTGTGATTGAGGATGCCAAAGAAGTATGGCAGAAAAAATATCCTCACCTGGAGATGATTACGAAAGATGCATTTTATGACGACCCGCTCTATGTGAAAGCACTCGGGGAAAGTATCCGTCCTTACATCGAAGAACATGATATCGATCACTTGATGTTTTCCTACCATGGCGTGCCTGAGCGGCATATTAAGAAAAGAGATATCACCGGCGATCATTGCCTGAAATGTGAAGACTGTTGTAACGTGAATTCACCGGCTCATACATTTTGCTATCGACACCAGGATGTAAAGACCACTCAAAATGTAGCCAAGTACTTAGACCTGGATAGCAAAGACTTTAACTACAGTTTTGCGTTTCAGTCCAAGTTAGGGATTGATCCCTGGCTTACTCCTGCCACAGATAACGAACTTGAACGATTGGCCGAAGAAGGTGTGAAAAAGATAGCGGTTTGTTGTCCAGCCTTTATTTCTGATTGCATTGAAACGCTCGAAGAAATTGGTATTCGAGGTAAGGAAGATTTTATCGAAGCCGGGGGAGAAGATTTGATTCTCATTCCCTGTGTAAATGATGATGACCTTTGGATTGATGCGCTTGAAAGTTGGTGCTCAGAACAAATTAAAGCCAAGGTAGAAGCAGCTTAGATTACAGGTTTTGCATGAACAAGTTTAATTTCGGAGAAGAAGTACTCGTTATAGGTGGAGGGATTTCCGGATTATCAACAGCTTGGTTTCTGCATAAGGTCGGGATACCATTCAAGCTTTTCGAAAAAGAGCCGGAAACGGGTGGTAAGATATCTACTGTAGAACTTCACAATTCGCAATTGGATTTCGGGCCCAATTCCCTCCGAGACCGAAATGGGGAGATAAGGCAACTGGCAAAAGAGTTGAGCATTTTGGATGATGTGATTCAAATCTCCGAAGCTTTCAAAACAAGATTTATTGTCAGAGATGCTAAACTCCAGAGACTTTCGCCTAGCTTAGGATCTCTATTTGCCACCAAAATTGTGTCGGGCAAAGGGAAGTTGAGGGCGTTGGCTGAACCTTTTATTTCAGGAAAAGAGGATTTAGATGGAGACGAAAGTGTAGGCGAGTTTCTTGAGCGGAGACTCGGAAAAGAAGCAGTAAGCTATTTAGCAGATCCGGTTTTCTCCGGGATATATGCCGGAGATATCTATCAGATGAGTAAAAAGACAGTATTGCCTGAACTCGCTAGATATGAGCAGCAATATGGTTCTTTGGTTTGGGGAGCTCTTCGGTCTAAAAAGGAAAAGAAGTCGGTAAAGCCCATGGTGCTTTCATTCCGAAAAGGCATACAGCAGCTGACGGATGCTATCACAGAAAAGCTTTCAGAACATATCATATACGATGAAGTGCTCAGTGTACAGAAGCTGTCATCCGGTTATAAAATCACCACCGAAGAGAGGGCCTATGAAGCACAGAAGGTTATCTCCTGTGTGCCTGCATTCAGCCTGGGACGGATACTGGAAGGTTTTGCACCGGAAGTATCTGCATTGCTTACCGATATCGATTATGCCCCAATGTTATCAACTCAGGTTCTTTTTGAGAAGGGTCAGGTTGATATGCAAAAGAATGGTTTTGGCTTTTTGGTACCACGAAAAGAAAACCTTCGTCTATTAGGGGCAATTTGGAAATCAAGCATATTCCCGGAGCTTTCTGGTGAGAACCTTCATCACTTTACCTTGATGACCGGTGGAGCTCACGACCGGAATGTAATATCAGATCCTGTAGGGGAAATCGAACAGGAAATCCTTGCGGAGTTTTCAAATTTAATGGGAATAGAAGAGCAACCATCGATGATAAAGTCCCGATTATGGCCTAAGGCTATTCCCCAAATGAATGTAGGTTATGAAGGTATAAAAGAGACGTTGAGCGGGTTTGAACAAGAATATCCGGGCTTTTACTTCGGAGGAAATTACCGATGGGGAGTCTCGGTACCCGATTGTATATCGGGAGCAAACGGTATTATTCGCTCCCTTGCCTGATAAGAGATGCTACTGATCTCGAGCTATTATCTCAACTGACATTGGCAGATGATCAGCTGCTACTTCCATCGAATCAGGAGAGAAAAAGTAATTAACCAAAACGGTATCACTGATTATCTCAGAGCTCATGTTGGTGTTGGGTAAAATGTGGTCGATTCTCCAGAAAGCAGAGTCGGCGGGGTGAGAAAACACATTGGTTCCTGCAAGTGGGTCCATAAACTCAACGTCGGTTCCAGCTCCTAAAAAAGCCTTAAATTCATCACTGTCCGGCGTGCTGTTGAAATCGCCAACCGTTAAGATATTCTGATCCGGATTTAAGCTGAGTAATTGTTTGTAATGAGATCGAAGGAGGTTGATCTGTCCAAGCCTCCAGTTTTCGTTTCGCTCGCCCCGGCCGGCTTTGAGGTGAACTCCGGTTAATGAAAACTGATAGTCTGGATTAACTATTACTTCGGTAGTCCACATTCGGTTATTAGTAAAAGCTTGAGAAGTTGGATTGCCTTCATCATCAGTCTGACCAACTATTGGAGTGTTTGTTGTGGCATAGCTATGAATAAGCCCCAATGGAATACGGCTCATCACCACCACATTCATGTACCAGTCATTACTTTCGTGCCCGGCAAAAACCTGATAACCCATTTCCGGGAAAGATTCTTCCGCAAGCTTCTGGGCATAGCTGTCACTTTCAAATTCCTGAAGCACTACAATATCTGCATCGGCCTTTTTGATGATTTCAGCGAACAACTTCCGGCGCTCGGACATATTTTCAGGCGGGTTATTTTCACGGCCATTATCGATATAAGGGTTGTCTATATCATCAACAAAATGCTCCACGTTCCAGGAGAGTACTTTGACGGTGTCAAAATTTGCGGGATTGTACCAAACCGGTGTAGCTAATGACTCGGTGTAATTTTCAGAATCAACTCGGCCTTGCTGGTGAGTCGTGCAATTTGATAGGAGGAGAAGACTGAATAGAAGGATTAAAGTGCGCATTTTTTTTGAATGAAATGTAGAGGTTTTATTATTACCTAACTTTAAAGATTGATAGGATTTTGGTTCATTCAAAAAAGAAAAATACCTATTTCGGGTGATATAGAATAGCTGACAAAACCTGCAATTTTGATACTCAAAGAAAATCAAAAAAGGGTATCAAGAAATGCGCTATAAAGTAATATATCTGCTTGCACTGGCTTTAGTTTTAGGTTCATGTGCTACTGTTCAACAACAGATTGGAAAGGTGGCTTTGAAGTTAATGACTAAGAAAGAAGCTAACCTGAGTAACATCGCTGTCATCGGAAACTACCAATCTAATGTAGCATCAACGGATGTCGGAATAACCACACTGGGAACAGAAGATTGGGAGGAAGGTGAAAATCTTGTTGGAGTGCAATTGGTAAAACCCGAAGGTGCTGTTGGGGTGATTGCTTTAGATGGCACTGTTACCGTTGATGGTATGGAAGCCAAAAGCTATGGGGGAGGAGCCTACTATGCTCGGTTTGATAATAGTGACCGATCACCCAAAACAGTTAAAATAGTTAGCGTGAATGGTGAAGAAACAGAGTTTGAAATAGAAGCCGCTCCCGCCATTTCTATCAAAAGTGTAAATGGTGAAACGGAAATGGTATCGGTGGATCTATCTGAGCCACTGGAAATAGAATTAGAGTATGATCCGGAAGCGGAAGGTAAAAGAGTACTAGTGTCGATGATTACGAGTGCGGTAGGGGCAAAAGGATTTGCAAACTTTCAATCTGTCATCATTAATAATAAAATTACGGTTCCGGCCGAGGCGTTCAGGCATAAACATATCACAGGCGGTGGACCAACAGGTAAAGATGTGACAAAATGGGTGACGGGGGTTAATCACCTACAGGTTGCGCTGATAGAATATGATCGGTCAGGAAGTGGTCAGCCATTCCCATATTTCAAAAGAGAAAGCAGATCATTTGATACCGTACCGGTTAATGTTACAGGAGAAACAGAAGGGCGTTCGTGGGTGCAGGTAAAGGGAGAATCAAAAGAAAACTCCGGGACGTTTAGCTATACAGCTAATTCCTCAAATGCATGGTATGCCCGTCCTTTAGGAACTGACATAAATCGAATTGGTATTTCTTCTTTGAGTGTATCAGGCACTTTGTACAAGAAAGAAGTGGAGACATCAGAAAGGGATAACTATTTAACTGGATATACAGAAATTACTACGACCACAACGACCTTTCAATTCCCTGAACTGGATGACGAATATTGGAATCAGTTTTTAGAGAATATCTACACTGATCTGAACGAAATGCTTACAAACGACTATGAAGCTTCTGTTGTGGATGTAGATCAGATTACGGGAAATGCAATTTATGATGGGTTTTACACTCCGGAAGATCAAAACACCAAAGAATACATCGCCAAAAATCTCCGCGATACAAAGAGGCTGATCCCCACTAAACTTGGCGAAATCATAGGAGACCGAACAACAGCACTTATAGCTGATGATGGAACTTCAGCAAGGTTAATGCGGGATATGAATATGGATGCGTTCATGGACGTTGTTATTAACTACCAGGTGGCCGGTGGAAAAGACAACACTATCGTATTGTTGCCTAATGTGAGCTACCGGGTTACAGGTCAAAATCAAGGTTTTGATGGCTCCTCTAATGTGTGGTTTTCGGGAAGCATTCAGGGTCCTGGCGTTCCATTTAGCGAATCCGAATTTTCTGACTTGAATGCGTTGAACAGGATCGGGCAGAAAGATGTGATTATGAAACTCATTAAACAAAGCCTGGCCGAACTTTCAGCAGAACAAGAAGAATTTGGTTATCAGAAAGTGTGGGCGATAGCAACAGCTGAATAAATCACTTTCAAATAAAAGGCTGTCAATTCAGACATGGTAACCTTAAGGAAACCCCGCGTGGATACGGGGTTTTCTGTTTTGGGGTCAAATATCATTTAATTTTGCTTTCCCGCCGTCAAAACCGATATTCGAACACACACATCCTCCACTAATTAAATTCCATGCCTAAAAACTCCACTAAAGGACTATTCGCCTGGGCCATGTATGATTGGGCCAATTCAGCCTATTTCGTCATGATTCAAACATTTGTATTTGCCGCCTACTTTGCTCAGTCTATTGCGGAGAACGAAACTATGGGAACCGCTTTGTGGGGGAACATGATTGGGTTAGCGGGTTTTGTGATTGCTTTTACAGCTCCATTTTTGGGATCTATTGCAGATGAAGGTGGTCGCCGTAAACCGTGGATTGTCTTTTTCACCACACTCTGTGTTATTAGCTGCAGTGCTTTATGGTTTGCTGAACCAAGTACTGATTTCGTCTGGTTTGCCTTGATTATGGCTTTTGTAGCAACCTTAGGTGCTGAGCTTTCTTTTATCTTTTATAACGCCATGCTCCCGGATTTAACAACCAGCGAAACTATTGGGAAATGGTCGGGCTGGGGATGGGCAATGGGATACGCAGGTGGCTTATTTTGTTTAATCATAGGGTATTTCGGATTTGTTGAAAATGGAGCCCTTCTTTTAGGACTTGATGAAGGGGCACTACAGAATGTCCGCATCACCTTTCTGTTTACCGGAATTTGGTATGCTATATTTAGCCTGCCCATGTTTTTGTATACACCGGATACTCCTTCAAAAAATAAAACAATGAAGAAGGCGGTTTCAGATGGCATGAAAGAATTGAAGAATGGTCTTGCAATGCTGAAGGATGAACCGAATATCTGGAAGTTTTTATTAGCCCGTTTATTCTACAACGATGGGTTAGCAACAATCTTTGCGATGGGCGGTGTTTATGCTGCCGGGACTTTTGGTTTCGATACAGGGCAGATTTTTATGTTCGGAATCGCTCTCAATGTAACCGCAGGCATCGGTGCATTCGGTTTTGCTTGGCTGGATGATATCACCGGAAGTAGAAATACTATAGTGTGGTCATTAGTGGGTTTGATAATACCCGTAATAGCCGTTCTGTTTGTACAGCAAGAACTCTGGTTTTGGATCTGGGGATTATTACTTGGAATCTTTGTAGGGCCCGTGCAGTCTTCAAGTAGGACTTTTATGGGGAGGTTGGCTCCGCAAGACAAAAGAAATCAGATGTTTGGGTTATTTGCCTTATCCGGGAAAGTCACCACATTTGCAGGTCCTATAATGGTGGGTTGGATTACCCTTTTTATGGACAATCAACGGTGGGGAATGAGCGCCATATTACTGCTTCTTATTGTTGGCCTTGTCCTCATGTTTGGTGTGGATGATATAAAGGGAACAAGTCGGGAAGAAGTCCCTATAACTCAGAACTAAAGAAAACAATGTATTTAGTCACTTATTTATTAAATTAGGACAGATTTTATTACTGTTTAGTACACAGTAGATTTTAATAGATAGGTATTTAGAATTCATAAATACCGTTAACCGAAATAAAATTACAAGGAGTACAACACATGAGTAGAATGGACGATATAAACAACTTAGTAGAAGAACTACAGGTTGAAATGGGTAAATTTTATGAGAAAGGAAATAAAGCTGCTGGTACACGTGCACGCAAGCACTTGATGACCCTTAAGAAGCTTTCTCACGAAATTCGCCAAGAAATTCAGGAAAAGAAAAACGCTATGTAGTTTCCTGCACAGCCTTTTCAAAAAAAGCCACCATTGTGTGGCTTTTTTCATTTTATGCAGATTTTAAACGCTTATCTTATTTATACTCTTTTTTTCTAAATCAGGCACTATTAAAAACACGGTATGAATCCAGAGCCCGCTACACGTATCCACAGAAATGCAATTAAAGCCTGGAGAGTTAATGCACTTTTGTACGGAATCCTTTGGTTTGCCCCCCTTATTATTTATACGGCTTTAGCTTTTAATTATAACCTTGATTCTTCAAGACCGTGGTATTTCGGTATTGATTGGCTTGTATTTTCTCCCATAGCTTTACTGTCTGTTATATGTTACCTGCTTACTGGATTGATACTTCCAAAAATTAGATGGAGACGCTGGAAATATGATGTTTCAGAAAAAGAAGTAGACATGCTTCGGGGAATCATCATAAAAAAAAGAACTCTAGTTCCAATAAACCGCGTCCAACACGTTGATACTCGGCAGGGGCCTGTGTACCGGAAGTTTGGGCTTTCCTCCGTCACTATATCTACAGCAGCTACCACACATGAAATACCGGCTTTAGATGATGAGACGGCTAACGATCTGCGTTCCACAATTTCAACACTGGTGCAAAGGGTAAAAGATGATGTCTGAATTTAAGCGTCAGCATCCGGTTGCGGCAATATCAAAGGTGCTGACGACAATTAAACAGAATTTTGTAACCATTGTTATCCTTCTATTCATCGGTACATCCAATACCGAAGGCTACTTCCTGTACTTCTTACTTGGAGGTATTGCTATCACCCTGATAAGTGGCGTATTCAGTTGGTGGATGTTTAAATACCGCGTTGAAGGGGATGAGCTCCAGATTAAAAAAGGAGTGCTTGTTAAAAGTAATATGTACATGTCGAAAGACAGGATACAGGTGATAGATATAACGGAAGGGGTTCTGCAGCGGATGTTTGGCCTCGTTCAGCTTGAGGTGAAGACGGCAGGAGGAGGGACAGATACTGCTACCATCAGCGCCATTTCAAGAGATGAAGCAGAGGCAATGCGAACCGAACTTCGTAATAAAAGAAATGGTAGTGCTTCACCGGGTCAAGATGAAGATATCGAAGATTCAGAAACTGATGCTTATGCTGAAAATGAAGATGAAATAATTTCAACCTGGAAATTGTCTACCAAAGATTTAGTCTATGCGGCTTTTACATCAGGTAATTTTGGATTGATTGCTTCAATACTTGGTGCGGCTTCTGGCCAGCTGGATGAATTCATTAATGAGGAGACCATAGAGTATGTTTATGAAGCTTTACCCGGCTATAATGACGTAACGCTTATTGTTGGTATTGTATTAGTCATCTTTATTATTTCATGGGCGCTTTCTTTTCTTGGGGTGATTTTCAGGTACTCAGATTTTAGATTAGAAAAAACATCCGAGGAATTAATTATAACCAGTGGATTGCTGGAGCGGAAACACATCACGGTTCCTTTCGATCGCATTCAGGCTGTACGGTTTATAGAAGGCGTGATTCGCCAGCCTTTTGGGTATGGCATGATTAATGTGGAAAGCGCTGGCTATGATCAAACCCAGCAAGGAAGATCTATTGTGTTGGTTCCATTCATTTCAGCATCAAATGTAAGTGCTTTTTTGAATGAATTTTTAGAAGAGTATGACGAGCCTGAGTATTCAATAAAGCCTCCAAAACGCACCCTTTTTCGCTACCTGCGAAGACCCAATTATGTCTTGATTCTACTCGTTCCCATTGTTTGGTACTTCATCGAGTATGGATGGCTTTCTTTGCTGCTTATACCGCTTGCTACCTACCTGGGATGGCTACAGTATAGGGATGCTGCTGTTGGGCTTGGAGACCGAATTCTAAGGATGAGGTATCGGGTACTTTCAAGAACAACGGCACTCGTAAAAAAGAAGAGAGTGCAAAATATTGAAAGCTCACAAAATCCTTTTCAACAAATGAAAAATATTCAAAACCTTAAGGCTGTTGCTGCCTCTGGTGCAGGAGGATTGGGGCTCGAAATCAGTGACCTCGATAATGAGGATAGTTTCAATATTCTAAGGTGGTTAGTAAGTAATCCAGAAACCAAAACTGAAGAAAATCCAAAAGCTGAGAGATGGTCTATTAATCAAAACCTAGAGTAGCTACTTCTATTTGTAAAACCACTAAGAATCAGTTAAGCTATTGTTATAACTGATTCAAAACCGGATAAAATTCTTCAATTGGAAAAAGCAGAATACATATTTGGCAAAGCTTTGCTACAAAGTAATTTAGTAGCTACGGTGCTAACCGACCGTTCACTTAGCATTAAATTTGCCAATGCTGCATTTTGCAACAAACTGGGGTACAAGGAAAATGAGATTGAGGGAGAATCATTAACAATCCTCCTTGACTCACCTGCTCAAAGAAAGGCGGTAAAAGCCAGTCAGCACTTCTTGAAGTATGGCACGCCTCCCAAAGAACATTGGGTAGTGGCGACCAAAGATGGCAGAAAGCTAAACGTTGATATAGAAGCAAAGAAAGTTGAACATGAAGGTGATGTTCATTTCCTGATTATTGCACAGGATTTTACTGAGAAATCTGAAGTACAAGATGAGCTGGAACGTACTCGCAATTTACTCACAGATACCGAGCTGATGACCCTCAAAGGGAGCTTCGAGTATCGCCACAGAACAGAGGAATTGATTTGGACGGCGGGAATGTATCAGATTTTTGAGGTGCCAGAAGACCAGGAAATACCCCATGTAGAAGAGCAGGCTAAACTCTTCAGTGAAAAAGACCGTGAGAGATTAGGAGAAGCAATTGAGCGCTGTTTAGAAACCGAAGAAGACGTAAGCCTCAAAGTTTCGCTTCATCTCCCTGACAAGATTAAGTATCTGGAGGTAATATTCAGATTGATGGATAAAGGGGACGCTTGGATTTATGGCTCCATGAAAGACATCACTAAACAGGTTAGAAGTGAGCAGGAATTGGTACAGAAAGAGGAAAAGTACCGGCTCCTTTTAGAAAGTATACCTCATATAATCTGGACTTCAGACCTGGAAGGCTCGCCTAATTATATGAACCATAAGGGACTTGCCTACTTTGGGAAGTCATCAGAAGATTTAAGTGACTGGCTATGGAGTGACTACCTCCATGAGGAAGAAGTAGAATCACTGAAAGAAGAATGGGACAAAGCTAAAAATGCAAAGAAAAGCATAAGTAAAGTTCACCGGTTAAAAAATGCAGCGGGTGTATATAAATCATTTCAAGTAATCACTTATCCGCACTTAAATGATAAAGGTGAAGTGTTAAGTTGGACAGGTGTAGCCACTAATATTCATGAACTTATCGAAGCTGAAGAAACACTTAAACTAACGAATAAGCGTCTACGAGCCCTTATTGATGCTTCCCCGGTAGCCATTTACTCTTTGGATATAAATGGGATAGTGCTCGATTTTTGGAACCCTGCGGCGGAGCAGTTATTTGGATGGACCAAGGAAGAAGTTATTGGAAAATTCTTGCCCCATGTAAAGGAGGGCGATGAAGAAGAATTCCTTGAATTGGCGAATCTGATCAAAGAGGAGGGCGAGATGAACAAGCAGGTTGTTCGCACCAACAAAAAAGGGGAAAAGGTGATTGTCGATGTTACGGCTGGGGCTGTATATGATGATGATGATGGAGAAGTGTCTGAAATGCTTATTACTGTTATAGACATGACCGAGCTCGATAAGAACAGGAAAAAAATTCAGGCTTCTTTACACGAAAAAGAAACGCTCCTTCAAGAAATTCATCACCGGGTAAAGAATAACCTTGCCATTGTGGTAGGTCTGCTTCAGCTTCAGGTATTTCGTTCCGTGAACGAGGTTGAAAAAATCAGGCTTACTGAAGCTCAGAATCGTGTTCATTCTATTGCGATGGTGCATGAGTTGCTGTATCAGTCGGATGATTTTACCAAGGTGAATTTGCACACTTATTACGACAAGTTGTTGAAGGGAATTAAAGAAAATATGCAAATTGGGGGTCAATCTATCGATCACAAGCTTAAGATTGACAGTGAATCACTGAACATTAATCAAGCCATTCCATTGGGTCTGTTAATTAACGAACTAGCGACCAACTCTGCTAAATATGCGTTTGAGGATGTTGAGCAGGAAATCAACCGCATTACTCTGTCAATACACCGGGAAGCCGAAAAAATACATGTTGTTTACCAAGATAACGGAAAAGGGTATGACCGCGGAAATCTGCAAAACCAAAATGGTTTAGGGATGCAGATTATTGAATCTTTATTGGCTCAACTGGATGCTGATTATGAGTTTAATACCGATAATCAATTTCGGCTGGAATTAGAATTCGTTGAGCAGTTAAAAGGCTCTCACAGCTTAGGGACATCGAAATAAACGGATTATATAGCCTATTTATCCAGGTTGAAGGTGATGTTGAAGCTGGTCCATTCGTCACTTGTGATTTCAAGGGAACCATTTATTTTTTGTATCAACACCTTGATAAGCGTCATGCCAAGAGAATCACTTTCCTCAGGGTTAAAATCATCAGCTAGTTTATTGCCATTATTGGCAACAACCAATTCCATATCATCACCTTTCTCTTGCAAAGAAATCTTGATAATACCTTTGTCAAAACCGTTAAAGGCATGCTTGAACGCATTATTAATCAACTCATTTAATATGAGTCCAATTGGAATGGCGTCGTTTATGTCCACATTTAGTGACGAGACGTCCAAAGAAAGCTCAATGTCTTTTTCTTTGCTGGTGTAAGCTTTTTTGATCTCATTGGCCAGCTCTTCTATATATACATCCAAGTGGATATCGGATAGGGTTGTGGATTCGTAGAGCTTCTCATGTACTTTGGCAATAGACTTAATACGCGACTGACTTGAAGTCAGCAATTCTTGCATTTCTTCGCTGATATTTTCTTTTTGAAGCTCCAATAAACTTGAAATGATTGCCAGGTTGTTTTTCACCCGGTGATGAATTTCCTGCAATAGAACTTCTTTCTCTGCGAGGGATTTCTCTAGCTTCTGATCTTGTTTTTTACGGTTTGAAATATCCCGAACTGTTCCGACTATAGCCTCAGGATTACCTTCTTCATCTTTCACCAAAGTCCGCACGTTACTTACCCAAACCCAATTTCCTTCAATATCTTTAAGCCGAAATTCTACCGTTGGAAGAAAGTTTGAGCTGTTGATTTCATCATATGAGTCAACAACATCATCCATTTCTTTCTTGTCGTCGGGGTGTACTCTGGACAGCGTAAATTCAAGACCACCCTTTAAAAAATCTTTCTCCTTGTAGCCTAGCATATTTTCTAAAGCAGGGCTAAAGTATTCATACTCTTTAGTCTCAAGGTTCATTTTATAGAGTATGTCTCGAGAGTTTGAAAGCACATTTTTGAACTTCTCTTCACTCTCTTTCAGTGTTTGCATCCACTTTTTTGTGCTATTTAAAAAGCGATACGTCAGCCAAATACCAATACTCAGGAGCAAGAGTCCAAGAAAAATTACGCTCCACCGTAAAATTGTGTTCACCAACCGAGCCATATTTCCCATAGAATTAGAGAAAGCAACTTCAAGGCTGGTTAGCTCATAATCATATTCTTCAAGTTCCGTCACCCAGGCTGCTTTTTGTATGAGGGGGACATCTCTGCTTTGAATTTCGAGACGTATTGAATCAGCGAATTGGACTAGCTGCTCAAGCTTTAAATCGGCTTTAGTCCAGGCGTCAATAGAAGTTTGAACTTGCGGGGTCCACTGTAGGCGCCGGAAAACATCAATCATCTGGGGAATATCATCGGGATGATTTTTGCCCTCTAAAAATCCCTGATAAGTAACCTCGTAATCAAATTCATCTTTAAGCAGCTCCTGACGAGCCACTTTATCTCCGAGGTTAACTCTCAGTACATTTTTAAAACTGTCAAACTCTTCTTCATCTTCCGTAAGGATATAGTTGGAAAGGTGAATGATAGACTCTTTTTGAGCCTTTGCCCAATAGCCCTCACCGGCCACGTACGCCCGAATACCGGATAGCGTATTAATGGAGAGGTTTACAATGAGGATTAGTGACAAAGCACAAATGGCCGCAAAAACACATAAAGCGACCATTTTCTGATTTACATCAAGCCGCTCTTTTTTCGGTTCGTTGTGCATCATACCGGTTTTTTAGTTGAATAGCCTCTTCTTAAGTGAGAGTATATTAATCTCTTATCGGCCGCAATTTATAATTCTTTAAGAGTCTTTTTAAGAAAATTAGCGCATTAACTTTTTGTATTTGATGCGGTGAGGCTGATCTTCTGTTATCCCAAGTCGCTCTTTTCGGTTTTCCTCATACTCTTGATAATTTCCTTCAAACCAATAAACCTGACTGTTTCCTTCAAAAGCCAGAATATGCGTTGCAACTCTATCGAGGAACCACCTGTCGTGAGAAATAACGACTACGCAACCGGCAAAATTTAAGATAGCTTCCTCAAGCGCTCGAAGTGTATTTACATCCAGATCGTTAGTAGGCTCATCCAATAGAAGTACATTGGCGCCTTCCTTCAGCATTTTAGCAAGGTGGACTCTGTTGCGTTCTCCCCCTGATAATTCGGTTACTTTTTTCTGCTGATCGCTTCCGCTAAAATTAAAACGGGCTACATAAGCTCTGGAATTAACTTCCCGGTTGCCCAGCATAATGACATCCTGTCCACCAGAAATTTCTTCCCAGATAGTTTTTGAAGGGTCAAGTGGACGTTTTTGATTGATATATCCAAGCTCAACGGTATCTCCGGTTATGAGTTCACCGCTGTCGGGTTCTTCCTGTCCGGTAATCATTTTGAAGAGAGTAGTTTTACCGGCGCCGTTTGGTCCAATCACCCCAACAATACCGCCGGGAGGGAGTTGGAAATCCATGTCTTCAATGAGAAGCCGGTCTTCAAATCCTTTAGTTACATTTTTTGAGACAATCACCTTATCTCCAAGGCGAGGTCCGGCAGGAATGAATATCTCCATATCATCACGCCGCTTTTCATGTTCATCAGAAAGCATCTCTTCGTACTTATTGATACGAGCTTTGCTTTTAGCACGTCGGCCTTTTGGATTTTGTTGAATCCACTCGAGCTCCTGCTTCAGTGTTTTTTGTCTCTTAGATTCTTCTTTTTCTTCTTGCTCGAGTCGTTTCGACTTTTGATCCAACCAAGAACTATAATTTCCTTCAAATGGAATACCTTCTCCACGATCAAGTTCTAAAATCCATCCGGCTACATTGTCAAGGAAGTAACGATCGTGAGTAACGGCAATGACGGTTCCTTCATAGCGGGCAAGGTGTTGTTCTAACCAGCCCACCGATTCGGCGTCTAAATGGTTTGTGGGCTCATCCAGCAGTAACACGTCAGGTTTTTTGAGTAGAAGTCTGCAAAGAGCTACACGCCGTGCTTCTCCACCTGAAAGTACCTCAACAGAAGTATCACCGGGAGGGCAGCGCAAAGCATCCATAGCTTGTTCAAGTTTACTGTCAATATCCCAGGCATCTATTTGGTCAATTTTTTCCTGAAGTTTAGACTGTTTTTCGATAAGCTTTTCAAAGTCAGCATCGGGGTCGCTAAATGCCGCGTTGATATCTTCGTACTCTTTAAGAAGATCCATCGTTTCCTGAACGCCTTCTTCCACAATCTCTTTTACTGTTTTGGAAGGATCAAGTTTAGGTTCTTGGGAAAGGTACCCAAAGGTAATTCCTTTCTGAAAGCTGATATCTCCCTGATAGTTTTGGTCTTCCCCAGCAATGATTTTAAGCAGGGTACTTTTCCCTGCGCCGTTTAGTCCAAGTACTCCAATCTTTGCACCATAGAAAAAAGAAAGGTAGATGTCTTTAAGTACTGTTTTGTTTGGCTTGTAGGTTTTACTGACCCCAACCATCGAGAAAATTATCTTGTTATCGCTCAAGGAAATATGAATTTATTAAAATTGATAAGACTTCTAAGGTACAAAAATGACGCCGGATTTTGGAACACATCACAAAATAAATTCAGCTCAATATTTATAACATGGGAATAAAAAAGGCATTGACGCTGAGTCAATGCCTTTAAAACTAAAAGAGGAAGATGGGTTAGCCAAGTGAAACATCTAAAACCATCATCACAACAAAACCGATCATTAGTCCCATTGTAGCAAGGTCCGCATTTCCATGATGCTGACTTTCTGGGATCAACTCCTCAACAACCACGTAAATCATGGCACCGGCAGCAAAAGCAAGAGCATAAGGTAGAATAGGTGTAATAAATATAACTGCCGCAGCACCAATTACTGCTGAGATAGGCTCCACAATTCCAGAGAATTGTCCATAGTTGAAACTTTTAAATCTGCTAAGTCCGTCTCTTCTAAGGGGCATTGAAATTGCAATACCTTCTGGGAAATTCTGGATTCCGATTCCAATTGCCAAGGTTATAGCTCCGGCAACAGTAGCACCGCCTACCATGTCTAGTCCAAGACTCGCAGCGCCAAAGAGTACGCCAATAGCTAAACCCTCAGGGATGTTGTGTATGGTGATGGCCAAGACAAGCAGTGTTGCCCGCTTCCATTTTGTGTCAGGCCCTTCAGCTTCATCACGAGGAAGCCCAATATGAAGGTGAGGAACGTAGGCATCACAAATTCTCAAGAACAAACCTCCGATAAGGAATCCTACTGCAGCTGGAATCCAGCCGATCATATCCTGAGCCTCTGCGAGTTCAATTCCCGGAATGATAAGGGACCAAACACTGGCCGCAATCATGACACCGCCGGCAAAGCCCATCATGAAATCCAGAAGCTTGTAATTAATTTCTTTGGTAAAGAATACAATAGCGGCGCCAAGCGAAGTTACTGCCCAAGTAAAAAGCCCGCCACAAAGTGCTTGTATAATGGGATTAAGTTCGAAGAACCAATTTGGGATAAAATCCATTTTGTTTTTATTTGGAATATATGATTTTGCAATGACTTAATAAAAATTTAGTTGAGGCTAATATTTATATTAAATTATTTTCAACTTACTGGAGGTATAATTTTCCTACATTCTAATAATTGAATAAAGCACCCAATGAATAATAATATCGCAGCTTTTAAGGAGCCTATTAAGGAAGGGTTAATTCGAATTCTTTTACGGGTAGATAGCATAGAGTGTGAAGTTGAGAATGATGCTCCTGATTTTGTAGATGCGAGAGAAGACCATCCACTGTTAACGATTACCCCAGAAACCGATCTTAAAGATTTAACGGATGTTTTTTCAAATAACTTCAAATTAGTACTGAATAAAAGGAAGGCTTCGGACGATACTTTATTTTGGGACATGGAGCAGGGAGGCGTTTGGTTTGATATACAGATGGATGATGTGAAAGAAGTCTGGCTATCAGAATTTCACTTTTACCTTAAAAGTGAAAAACCAAGATATCTGGCCTACTATCTAAAGAATGTTGAGCATCATATTGAATGGCTGCAGCCGGATGCAAAGTCAGGAGAGATAAAGTCACTAAGTAACTTCAAGAAAAGATACTCACCTCCGCCTGTCAGTGAAAAAGATGTTTACTCAGGTTCTGAAATTTTGAAGTGCGCTGATATGTTAGGAAGAGCTATCAAGAAAATTGACCTTAGGACAAAGGAAGCTCTTGTAAAGTTTAATACCGAAAAAGGAAATTTGGAGCCGGTGTTAATCGGTATTGCAGATCGGCTGGGATACACGGTTAAAGTTCTCGAAAAAGAAGTGATTAGTAAAGAAGCCCAAAAGGGCAACAGCGTAAGCCATTCTATATCTCTTAAATAAAAAAAGCCGGAAAACCGGCTTTTGTAATTAGAATAAGAGTCAGTTCTGTTACATCTGCTGTTTCCAGAAGATAATTCCGCCGGCTTGTTTACCGGTTTCCACAACATCTACTCTTTTCAAAGTTTCCAGGTTGATGATGTCAACCGAGCCGGGCTCTCCGCCGATTCCTTCCACAGAAATAAAAGCATATTTGTTATCTGCAGATATGGCAACACCGTGACTTACTTTTCGGCTATTCTGAATCTTAGCAAGTTCCTTTCCTGATTTTAAATCCCAAATTCCTGTAGCACCCTCGCCTTTATAAGTAACAACGAGCATCTCGCCGTCATGACTTACTTCAAGGTTGTAAGGAGCTTTTCCCGTATCCCAGCGGTTGGTTATTTCCCATTTATCGGTATTGATTTCCAGGACTTCATCAGAACCATTAGCTGCCACATAAACCATGGAATTGGTTGGGTGAGGGTCAGCCCATGTTGGCTTTTCGACAGGTTTATGCATCTTCATCTCGCCATGGTTCATAGAGGAATGATCCATATTTGAATGATCAGAACTCGCAGACATCTGTTGGTTCATGCCATTTTCAGAAAGCTTTAGCCGGCGTATTACTTCCAGAGTCTCAGTATCAATTTCCATGAGTTCGTCGGTCATCATAGAAACATGATACTGACGGGTTCCGGAGCTATTAATTCGGGAGCCGTGAGGCATAATTCCGGTTTCAATATCATCGAGGCGAATCATGGTTTCGGGTTCGATGACAGAAACAGTGCTTGGCTCCATATCACCGTGCAGGTTGAAGTTCACTACATAAAGGAGTCCTGTAGCTGAGGATATTTCCATACTTGCTGGAAAGAGTCCTAACTCAACCTCGCCAACAAATTCGTTGGTTCCGGTTTCGAATTTCCAAAGCTTACCGTACGGCATTCCGTGAGCGATACTTACAAACCAGTGGTCACCATCCGGTGAAACTGTAAGGCCGTGCGGTCCTTCATTTTCCTGAGGCCAGGTGCCCACTTCGATGGTCTCAGCTATTTCACCTTTTTGAGACTCAGCATCAAAATGAACCAAATGCACCTGATCATCTGATTCTGCAGCAACATATATATAGTAATCTTGAGCAAAGCTGTTGGAGGTTCCTGCTAACAGAAATCCCCCAAACATCAATGCAATAAAAGCTCTCTTAAACATCATGATATAGTCTAGAATTATCCTTCTTAGTTGGTTCCCTGCTGTGGTCTGTCCACGAGCTTTATAGCCCATAAACCGGAGTTCCAGTCAGAGATAAAAATATGGCCTTTGTAAGGCTGTGGTCCCCAGGTAAACGGAGCATTAGGAACAATAGCATCCGCGTGGGTTGGTTCGAATTTTGCGATTTCACGTCCCTGATCATACAGGTTTCCCATCAGTTCACCAGAAATATCCACGATGCGAAGGCCGGCATTGTAATAGGCTACAAACAGAAGATCTCCAACTACCCAAAAGTTATGCGTTCCGGCTTCAGGAACTTGGTAGCGAGCTACTTCTTTAGGCTGATCCCATGAATCAAACTTGATGAAATGAATCCAGCCTGCAGCAGCAACAGGGTTATTACGCGTAGGCAGGCCGTTCGGGAACGACTCATCACCAGCAATAACATAAAAGTCTCCGGTCGACTCGCTCTTGAAAGGGAATGCCGCATGATTACGTCCACTTGGGTAAGCATAACTTCCAAGTTTTACAGGATTCTCAGGAGAACCACCTGCTGCGCCCATTTCACCTTCTTGCTGGCCAATATCTACAGCAACAACGCCGTCACTCCAGTTAGAGGAATAAGCGATTCCGTCTTCAATCCACACGTCATGGATCGAATGTCCAGGGGTATCGAGTTCAAATCTGCCAACTGTTTCCGGATTTTCAGGATCCTCAATATTGATGATATCATATCGTCGACCGTTGTTCACAGCATACACATGATTATCATAAATAAAGGCGTTGTGCACACCACCGGTTAAGCCCTCGTTGTATTCGGAAAGAATTTTAACTTCACGCGGGTTACTCACGTCCAGCACAACCATTCCGTTTTTACGGTTTGAAGCCCCTTCACGAGTGATAATGCCAATGGTGCCGTCTTCAGAGATCTTCACGTCATTCACGGTACGTGCATCAACTCTGACGGTATCAATAGGGATCATGTTTGAAGGATCAGTAACGTCCCAGAAATAGGTATCGCCACTAGCACCCCATGTTCCTGTGATCGCATAATCGCGTCCGTCAACACCTTCCCAAACCCAAAGGTCAGAGGTGTGAACATCTAAAACTTCGCCATGCCCAACAAGCTCAACATCCTGAGCTACATCACGATCGCGAACTCTTATAATCTGCTCTTCAAAAACATTACCTGATCGGGCTGTAAGTGTAAAAAGTCCCGGTTTGTTAGCAACAAATTTTCCGTTTTGGGAAACCTGTCCTTCTGCGCCTTGACCTAAATCATCATCAGGCTGAGCAGTGTATGAGTAGGTAATCGGGACATTTACTTCATTCCCATTACTTCCTAATGCTTTTGCGTTGAAGTTGATGACATCACCGGTTCTAACTTCTGTTTCCTCGTTACCAATAGTGATAGAAGCAGTAGGGTTGTTTTTTACGGTGATATTTAAAGTAGCTGATTTGCCTTCTGCTGTAGCAGTTATTTTTGCTTTACCCGCTTTCTGTGCTATGAGCTTGCCATGACTTACCATAGCAACCGACTGATTGTCGCTGGTAATTGTTAAATCAGGATTTTCACGTACCAGATCCATGGCATCAATTACATTAAGATGGAGGTCGGTAGTAGTTTTTGAGTAGATGTTTGAAGGAACATTGATGAACTCTACCTTCGCAATTGGAGGGTAGGGTACCATCACCTCAAAGTCTTTACGCACTCTTTCTTCACGAGGACCTGAGCGAAGAGCTATTACCGTGTAGCTTCCCGGCTTGTTCGCTTTCACATATCCATCCCGGCTAACTTCGAGGTCACCGCCATTGCGTGAATAAAACAAAATAGTGTCAGGAAGTGCTTCTCCTTCTTGAGTCATCAAAGTAGCTTTAAGTTGAAGCTCTTCTCCAACTTTCACTTCAACGGGGTCAGGCTCGATTACAATATTTAATGTGCTGGCATCCTGCGCCATTACGTTAGTTGCGCCAAGAAGCAGGATTGTGGCTAAAATTTTTAATGCATTTCCCATGATCAGGTAAAGTTTGTTAATGGATAGGTGGTTTTTTGCTAGACCTATAATAAATCAAAAAAAACTGAGAAAGGGAATAAATCAAAGTATCCATGAATGCCTTTTTAAGTTCATTTTTCCTTATTTTACAGAAGGCTATTTAATCAAGTGATATCGGAATTTTATCTTTGTCATTTGTTGTTGCAATCAATCCAAATCCAACTCATTTTTTTTATTTAGATGAATATTAATTTCGAGAAAGAAGTTTTTGCCCACCGCCATAATGGACCAACAAAGGAATCAACTCAAAAAATGCTTGAGGTCATCAAAGCGGATTCTGTTGACAAGCTTATTGATGAGACTATTCCAGAAGGAATTCGCCTCCCAAAAGCACTTGACCTGCCCAAAGCTTTAAGTGAAAATGATTTTCTTGCCGAGTTCAAGAAGCTGGCAAGTAAGAACAAGATGTATAAATCATTTATCGGGACGGGCTACTACGACACGCTCGTGCCGAATGTAATCAAGCGGAATATTCTTGAAAATCCGGGTTGGTACACCGCCTATACTCCTTATCAGGCTGAAATTGCACAGGGCAGATTGGAGGCGTTGATTAATTTCCAGACAACAGTTAGTGACCTGACCGGAATGGAGCTGGCAAACGCTTCTCTACTGGATGAGGGGACGGCTGCAGCCGAAGCAATGAGCATGCTCTACGGCCAGCGAAAAGGTAAAAAGAGAAAGGAAGCCGATGTCTTTTTTGTGTCGGAATTATGCCATCCTCAAACTATTGAAGTGATTGAAACACGCGCTGAACCAGTTGGGATTGAAGTTCAGGTGGGTAATCATCACGAGTTGGATGTGACCGATCCGAAGTTATTTGGAATTGTACTGCAGTACCCGGCAACTGATGGAACTGTTGAAGATTATACAAGCATTATTGAAGCTGCTCATGAGAACGATGTGTTTGCCGTAGTTGCAGCTGATTTGCTCAGCCTCACATTACTGAAAGCTCCGGGCGAAATGGGAGCAGATGTTGTTGTGGGTTCGTCTCAGCGATTTGGAGTCCCGATGGGATATGGCGGACCGCATGCTGCATTTTTTGCTACTCAAGAACAATTTCAGCGAAAAATACCCGGCCGCATTATTGGTGTGACTCAAGATGCCGAGGGCAAGCCAGCATACCGAATGGCTCTTCAAACCAGAGAGCAGCATATCCGCCGTGAAAAAGCGACATCGAATATTTGTACGGCTCAGGTTTTACTGGGTGTGATGGCAGGAATGTATGCTGTGTATCATGGCCCGGAAGGTTTGAAAAAAATTGCCTCCAAAGTACATGGCTTGACAAAATTAACGAAAGCCGGTTTAGAGAAGATGGGAGTGGAAGTTCAAACTGAAAACTTCTTCGACACTATCACCGTGAAGGCTGATACGGAAAAAGTAAAAGCTGCTGCTGAAAAGCATGAAGTGAATTTCAGATATACGGACGAAAATACCGTTGGACTTTCTTTTGATGAAGCTAAAAACCTGGAAGATGTTGAGTTGGTATTGAACATCTTTGCCGAAGCTTTAGGTACAGAAAACAGTTTCGATGTTCAGGTTGAATCCAAAAATGCTAAAGTTGATTATCCGGAAAATCTGGCTCGTAAGTCAGACTATTTAGATCACCCGGTTTTCAATCTGTACCACTCTGAGCATGAGATGCTGAGATATATGAAGCGTTTGGAGAACAAAGATCTGTCTTTGGTACATTCTATGATTTCACTCGGCTCTTGTACAATGAAGCTGAATGCCACAGCCGAAATGATTCCGGTTACCTGGCCCGAGTTTGGACAAATTCATCCTTTTGCACCACGGGAACAGGCGGAAGGATACACCCAGCTTTTTGATGAGTTAAATGATTGGCTGTGTGAAATTACTGGATTTGCAGGAATGTCATTGCAGCCTAATTCCGGAGCTCAAGGTGAATATGCCGGCTTGATGACCATCCGCGATTATCACCGAAATAATGGTGATCATCACCGTAATGTAGCTTTGATTCCATCATCTGCACACGGCACCAACCCCGCCAGTGCAGTTATGGCCGGAATGAAAGTAGTGGTAGTTGATACTGATGCTCATGGAAATATTTCCAGTGAAGACCTTGAAGCTAAAGCAGAGAAACACAGCGAAAATTTAGCTGCTCTGATGATTACTTATCCTTCTACACACGGTGTGTTTGAGCATAAAGTGAAAGACTTTTGTGAAATTATTCACAAACACGGCGGACAAGTTTATATGGACGGCGCCAACATGAATGCTCAGGTTGGCCTTACCAGTCCGGGCGAAATTGGAGCTGATGTATGTCACCTGAATCTGCACAAAACATTTTGTATTCCACACGGCGGCGGCGGACCGGGGATGGGACCTATTGGTGTTGCTGAACATCTGACTCCATTTCTACCTACCCATTCTGTTATTAAAACAGGTGGCGATCAGGCAACAACAACTATTTCTGCGGCTCCTTTTGGCAGTGCCAGTATCCTCACCATTTCATACGCATACATTCGCATGATGGGAAGTGAAGGACTTACCGATGCTACCAAGGCTGCGATCCTGAATGCAAACTACCTCAAAGACCGATTAAAGGATCACTACGAGATACTTTATACCGGCAAAACCGGACGTTCAGCACACGAGTTTATCGTTGACCTTCGTCCGTTCAAGCAATCAGCTGGTGTTGAATCTGTAGATGTTGCGAAGCGATTAATGGATTATGGATTTCACGCACCTACCATGAGTTTCCCGGTTCCGGGCACGCTTATGATTGAGCCGACCGAAAGTGAATCGGTTGAGGAGTTAGACCGATTCTGCGAAGCGATGATTTCCATCCGGAAAGAAATACAGGAAGTCGAAGACGGAAAAGCTGATAAAGAGGACAATGTTTTAAAGCACGCACCTCACACCCAGCGAGTAGTAATGGCAGAAGAGTGGTCCCGAAGCTACCCTCGTGAAAAAGGAGCCTTCCCACTTGAAGAACTGAAATACGACAAATTCTGGCCAACCGCATCTCGAGTTGATGACGCCTATGGAGACCGAAACTTAGTTTGTTCCTGTATTCCTATGGATGCATATGAAGAAGGAATTGAGGCGGTGGAATAAAGCACTTCGTCCGACGGCTCCAAGCCCGTCTGACGAATGGTTGGATTAGCACTTAATATCCTTAAAAACTGGTTACTGGTACTCGTAACCCCTTTACGTTAACGACAAGCTCACTTGTGATATACAAAACTCGCTCTGAACGCTCTGCGTCGGAGCGGAGAAGTTGAAAGCGAAATTCGATTCCTTTTTTCTGTTATTTGCCGTATTCGCAACCCCTCTTTGTTTCTCCCCTAAACTTAGGGGAGAAAACCCCTTGGCAAATTTTGTTTTTTTCTCTAATTCGGAGCAAATAGAACTCCCGAAATGTCATACCCGCGAAGGCGGGTATCTGGTTCTGCCAACAAGGGATAAATGCATTGTAGAAATGAAATACCTGATCGCATTTAACCTTTTTTTAGGATATCCTCATTTAAAACAAAAATGAGGATTACATGCGATTTTTAGTAATAGTGGTATTTTCAGTTCTTCCGTTCATGGCTTTTGCACAAGATGCAGCCACGGATATCTTTTGGCAGAATCTAAACGAGCTCTGTGGCAAAGCCTATACCGGAGAAGTTCTTGAAGCTCCGGCCGATGATGATTTCCGAACTCAAACCTTGGTCATGCATGTACGTTCTTGTGAGGAGAATGTAATACGGATTCCGTTTTTTGTAGGCGAAGATCGTTCCCGAACGTGGGTCTTAACAAAGACAGGCAACCGAATTCAGTTAAAGCATGATCACCGGCATGAAGATGGAACCGAAGATGAGGTCACCATGTATGGAGGGACATCAGCAAACGTAGGGTTAGAAACACTTCAAACATTTCCCGCCGATCAACAAACAGCTGAATTAATCACAGCCGCTGCCAGTAATATTTGGTGGATTTTAGTAATGCCTGATCAACATTTCACTTATAACCTTCGCCGAATTGGAACCGACCGCTTTTTTAGCATCCGTTTTGATTTTGATGATGAAACCGAGCTTCCGGAAGCACCATGGGGCTGGGAAGATTAAAGAATATAATCCCAAACTTGAGGTCAGTCATTTGGCGGCGAATGCCCGAAATCTAGTGGGTAGGTGGGGGTTTAGTTGTTCATTTCATACAAACAATCAGATTCCTGCCTTCGCAGGAATGACTTAGATCTTTATTGCAATAGTTCACTCTTTACACCCTCGATCAGAATGCTCTGCGTCGGAGCGGTTATAAAAATACTTAATGCCACTCAAGTAGGGTCAGTTACTCAGTGAGCTCATTATTTTAATATCACTTTCCAGGGTTCTGTGAACCGGACATTTTTTGGAAATTTCCAGCAGCTTATCTAATTGTTCCTGAGATAGATCACCTTTTATAATCAGCTCCTTCTCGATTGTGTCAATCTTACTTTTTGGGTCTTCACAGTTTTCACAATCCTCGTCGTGGCGTTTATTATGGCGTAATTCCAGATACACATCTTCCAGAGGCCATTTTTTACGATCGGCGTACATCTTCAAAGTCATAACGGTGCAGGAGCCCAATCCCATTAATAAATAATCATAGGGATCGGGTCCCAAATCGGTGCCGCCTTCAACATGTTCAGGCTCATCCGCAATCAGCTCATGCTTCCCGGCCGTAAGTGTTGTTTTAAACTTTTCATCTTTAGGCAGATGGATATGGACGATTTTTTGGGCGTTCTCTTCTTTCATATCAGAAATGTTAAATGATGAATGTTAAATTTTAAATGAACTTAACATTTAGCATTTAAAATTTAACATTCATAATTCCATAACAATCATCTAATCTATTCATAACAGTTGGGATAACTCAAGGTAACATACATAGCCGATCTTTTTAATCAATCATCATCTCCAGACTATGAAAAGATCACTCGATACGGTTGTTATATCTGATGTCCATCTCGGAACCATTGGTTGCCATGCTGTTGAGTTAATTCAATATCTAAATTCCATTGATCCCAAGAGAGTCATTCTAAACGGCGACTTTGTGGACATGTGGAACTTCCGCAAATACTACTGGCCTGAAGCCCACATGCATGTCATCAGAACGCTCATCACGATGATGACCAATGGCGTCGATATCTATTATCTGACGGGCAACCACGACGAAACCTTACGAAAAGTTTCCAGCCTGCAATTGGGTCCTTTATTCATTCGGGACAAGCTGGTACTTGAGATGAATGGCGAGAAAGTCTGGTTTTTCCATGGCGATATCTTTGACATCACCATGAAGCACAGTAAGTGGATTGCTAAGCTGGGCGGTCAGGGATATGAAATCCTGATTTTGATTAACCGCTGGATGAACTGGTTTTCTGAAAAGATGGGATACGGAAAGTTTTCTCTTTCCAAAAAGATCAAAGATGGCGTAAAAACAGCCGTCAATTTTATTGATGATTTTGAGGTGACCGCGATGGAGCTGGCCATCGAAGAAGGTTATGATTATGTGGTGTGTGGACACATCCATCAACCCAAAATACGAGGGTACGAAAATGAGCAGGGCTCGGTCATTTACCTCAATTCCGGAGATTGGGTCGAAAACCTCACCTGCCTGGAATACGATGGTTTTGAATGGAGTCTGTATCGCTATTCTGAAGATGCGGTATTGCAGGAAAATCCACGCATAAATCAACTCATGAAAACACACACTTTCGATAAAAAACTAATGATCGGATGAAAATACTGTACGGCATTCAGGGAACCGGACACGGACATATTAGCCGCGCACGGGTAGTGTTGCCCAAACTAAGAGAACATGCCGAAGTTGATGTGTTGGTGAGTGGATACAATTACAAAATGAATATTGACGGAGAGATTAAGTATAAGGCCCGCGGACTCAGCCTGACCTACGATAACAACGGCAGTATCGATATGCTGGAAACGGCGTTGAATATACACCCGATTAAGTTTCTTCAGGATTTGCAGGCAGTCCCCATTGAAGAGTATGATTTTGTAGTGAATGACTTTGAGCCCGTTACAGCCTGGGCCGCAAACGGGGCCGGAATTCCTTGTGTAGCCATAAGTCATCAGGCTTCATTTTTATCTGATAAATGTCCCCGGCCCGAAAAGAAATCATTGGTAGCTGAGCAGGTGATGAAGCACTTTGCGCCCTGTACAGCTGCGGTAGGTTCTCACTATTTGCGGTATGATGATTTCATAGAACCGCCCATTATCCGGAAACAAATTCGTGATTTGAAGCCGACGCTTGGAGAGCATGTAACGGTGTATTTGCCCGCATTTGATCATGAGGTACTCTGTTCAATTTTTAGTCAGATAAAATCGGTGATCTGGGATATATTTTCTCCAAGTTGTGAACTCGCCTACACGAAAGGGAATGTGAACATTCACCCTGTGGGCAAAGAGACTTTTTTGAATAGTATTGAAGGCTGTTTGGGCATTGTTTCTGCAACGGGATTTGAAACAACATCAGAGGCGATGTTTTTAGGTAAGAAGCTTCTCACCATTCCCATCAAAAACCAATACGAGCAGTTATGTAATGCAGCTGCTTTGAAGGAACTAGGCGGGAAAGTGATTTATGGAATGGATGAAAACTTCACCCAAAAAGCATCCGATTGGATTGATAATGGAGAGGTGTTGAGTTTAGCTGAAATTTCTGATGAAGAAGAGTTAGTTCAAAAAATATTAAGGGCTGGTTTAAGAGAGACTACTTCCCCACTTGTAGAGCAGGTAGTAGCTGCTTAGCTATCTTCAAGTTGTTGAAATTATATATGTTGTAAATCTAAAGTTGTAGAATTATACTGATGGTGCACCGTCAACTCATTTAAATTCTATGATTTACCGATTTTCTTGTCTCATCATTATTGCTGCCGTTGTCAGTTGTACACCATCAAATAATCAGCAACCCGAAGAGTTTGAGTTCACAGCATCTCTAGAGAAAGCGGTAGTGCTGAAGTCGGAGGAGGATGTGGAGGATTCATGGATTGTACGCCCTACAGAATTAACCGTTGATGATCAGGACCGGGTTTATGTTTTGGATCAGAAGCGTAAATTCATTCAGCAATTTGATCCCGAAGGAAATTTTATTCGAACCATAGGAACCGAAGGACGTGGACCCGGAGAGTTTGATGATCCATATACCATTTTTGCGGATAGTATTATTCTGGGGTACGATCGATCAGCTAAAACTGTAAGTAAATTTTCAGTGAATGGTAAATTTAAAAACTCATATACCGTTCAGGGTATTTCAGGAGACACGAAGATTTATAGAGTAGGAAATCAGTTTCTGTTATTTCACATGAACTTTTCGAGTAATCTTGATGATTTTTACGGTTTGCGTATTTATGACCAAAATTTTGAAATGGTTGGGGAGCCTCAGCTACATGCGTCAGAAATATATCCTGATTTCAATGAAGAAATTTCCTATCAGATAAGCAGTACCTATGCGAATATTCATTTCATAGATGAGAACCGCTTTCTTGTAGCTCCTGCAACTTATTCGGGCCAGTTTTTTGAATACACTTACAACTCCATGAATAATAAATGGGAACAAACCCGAGTAATCAACGGAGTTGAAATCGAGGAGGCTTATGAACGCCTACCCAACAGAGAAAATGCAGATATGTTGTTCTTTGCAGCAGGGTCGAGTGAAGCAATGGCATTTAAGATTCATGGACAATCTCAGTTTATTTCACAACTAAATGACGGGCGCTTTGTTCATTTTGTTAGGAGGGATGTGGGCAAAGCAAGGCAATATGGTGTAGAGTTATTCACTGAGAATTTAGACTATCTTGGGTATTCCGTTTTGAAAACGGATCCGGATTACATGGATGATGAGTACGTTGGCCTTCCATATCCAAGAGCTAAAGATTCAAGAGACTTATTCTATGGAAGAAATTTCGTGGAAGAAATTACGATAGAAGGATATGAGTTGATGATTAAAGAAGGTGCTTCCAATGAGTAATAGCATAAAACTAAGGTTTCTTATTCTTGCTTCAATGTTATTCAGTATAAGCTGCACTTCTGAAAAAGAACCAAAGCCTGATCTCTCTTCAATTCCTACAGAAATACGACAGTTGGAAAACCTGACCGTCATTGACAATGAGCCTGAATACACAATAAGTATTGCGGACAGTCAGGATTATGGGGAGATGTACATACCTTCGGTTCCGCCTGCACCTGTAAGAGCTTTTGGTCCTAAAAATTTCGTGGATAGAGATGGAAATGTGTTTCGCTATGATCAGAATGATGTTGTAATCAAAAAGTATAGTTCTGATGGTGAATTGCTAGGAAGCATAGGGAGAAATGGAAGAGGTCCCGGAGAGTTTGTTCGCGTAGCAAGTATGCAGGTTGTTGATGATCAGCTAATGGTTTATGATGCTGACTTAATGCGGGTCAGTTTTTTTGATACTGAAAGCAGGGAATTGATTAAATCTTTTCAGTTGGAGTATGAGTCTTGGAATATTGAATATGCCAAGTACCTGTTTCCGAGAACCTTGACCAAAATTGGGGATGAGGGTTATTTAGTCTCCGTTATGACGGAGAAAAAGGAAAATCTAAGGTATTCCGCTTATTATTTAATGAATGAAAACAGTCAAATTATCTCTGATAAAGTAGTTGAAACACAAAATATAGCTACTCATAGCGGTCGTACAAAAATGGGGCATAACGCCGGAATTAGTTTACCCTTCTCGCAAAAAGGAGAGATTGCTGTTTCCAGGCTGTCAAAAGTCTATCATATCAATACCGAAGAGTTTTTAATTAAGAAGTACGATATAGAAGGTGAAATAGAAAGAGCTTTCTATATGCCGTTCAAGAAAGATCCACTGGAAGAACAAGAGGTGTTGGATCAATACCATCCCAATATGCATCCGGTATTCGATGACGTGGATTATCCTGAAACCTGGCCGGCACTTGATCAAATCTTAGTTGATGATGAAAATAGAATGTGGGTCTCAACAATAGTTGACGATCACTCTATCTATAAATGGCATGTCATTAGCGATGAGGGTGAATTGCTTGCTACTTTAGACTGGCCAAGAGAAAAAGAACCCATATCTATTCGGAATGGGAAAATTTATACAGAGTTTTTCGACCGGGAAGGTGGGATGCGGGTGCTGACTGGGTATGATTTCCAGATGGTGAAGAAGTAATTATGCACCTTATTTTGGGGTAGAGTGATTTAAGGTTTGACTACAATCAAGCACATCCTAACATCTTGCAAATCAAGATTCAGCATGCAGCTTTTGAACCATGATTACTTTGGTTAAGGGATTTTCGGGATTTTAGATATCGTTTAAAATCCATACAGCAATTGTCTAAGGCTATTAAGTCAGCGCTCTATAAGGAGCTGAGCCCAGTCTTGTGATGGACTTCGCTTTAAGACTTAAGAGGTCCTGGGGAAGTGCAACAAACATTCGACCTCTTTTGTTTTCTCCTTCTCAAGGAGAAAGACGCGTTGATAACATTTCTATACTTTAACTCGAAACAAATACTATTAATAGGCTCGTTAAAGTCTCTCCTTGAGAAGGAGAGATTTAGAGAGGTCGGAGTATTGGCCTGGAATAATTACGTGGCTGTGTAATGAACGTTAACCCAATAATTGCTGATCTTTCAATATGCATTTGTGGGTAGCGAATCATAACAAAGTGTTGTCTCCGGATTACCTGTCATTTATAGGGAGTACATATATATTATGAATGAATAATCATTCAATAAGCATTAAAATAGCTTTTAATGAGTGATATTTCATTCAGCATATATTTGAGTGATTGTGTATATTATGTATGAAAATTCATTTGTTATTACATAAATAAGATTATTATGAATGATATATCATACACAAAGTGGCATGCAATGAGTGATAAAGCATTGCTGAAGCATGTTGGGGAGTTTGTAAAGCGTCATCGCCTGGAGCAAAATAAATCCCAAAAAGAAGTAGCTGCAGCGGCAGGAATAAGCCGGTCCACGCTGAGTTTATTGGAGCGGGGTGAAGGCGTTACCCTTGTTTCATTAATTCAGGTGTTGAGAGTCTTGGATCTGCTTCACCATTTGGAAACCTTTGAGGTGGAAGAAAAAACCATCAGTCCCATTGAACTGGCTAAAAAAGACAAAAAGAAGAGAAAGCGGGCAAGTGGAAGTCAATCCCAAGACAACCAAGAGAGTGACTGGTAATGATTAAAACAGCTTTTGTTAAAATATGGGGAGAAACGGTTGGAGCAGTAGCCTGGGATGAATCTCGTGAGCTGGCCAGTTTTGAATATGATCCCGCTTTTAAAAGAAAAGGCGTAGAACTTGCTCCATTGACGATGCCTGCAAGTAGTAATAAGAACATCTTTTCATTTCCATCACTCCGCAAAAAAGATCAGGAGGAGCTGGATGCTTTTAAAGGAATGCCCGGGTTGCTAGCGGACTCCCTTCCGGATAAATATGGAAATCAGCTGATTAATGTATGGCTGGCTCAGCAGGGTCGTCCTCAGAATAGTATGAATCCCGTTGAGAAGTTATGCTTTATCGGAACGCGGGGAATGGGAGCGCTGGAATTTGAACCTGCTCAATTTTCAGATCAGAAAAGAGCATTTCAGGTTGAGGTCGATAGCTTGGTGGATATCGCCAGATCTATGTTACAAAAGCGGGAAGGTTTTGAAACAAACATCAACGAAGAAGAAGCGCAGGCGATACAGCAGATTCTGAGGATAGGGACATCAGCTGGCGGAGCTCGTCCCAAAGCCGTGATTGCCTACAACGAAGAAACCGGAGAGGTGAAATCTGGTCAGGCCAAAGCGCCCAAAGGATTTGATCACTGGCTCATAAAATTAGACGGCGTAAGCGAAGAGCAGCTGGGCGATACCCAAGGTTGGGGCCGGGTAGAAATGGCTTATTACAACATGGCTTTGGATTGTGGAATTGACATGATGCCTTCCAAACTGCTGGAAGAAAATGACCGTGCTCACTTTTTGACCAAACGATTTGACCGTGAAGGTTCCCAAATCAAACATCACATCCAAACCTGGTGCGCAATCAAGCATGTGAATTATAATGATGTACTCAGCTACAGTTATGAGCAACTGTTTCAAACTATGCGGGAATTGCGGCTGACTTATCCCGAGGCCGAGCAGATGTTCCGGCGAATGGTCTTTAATGTGCTGGCTAAAAACTGCGATGACCACACCAAGAATTTTTCCTTCCGTCTAAAACAAGGAGAAATATGGGAGTTGGCTCCGGCTTATGATCTCTGTCACGCCTACCGACCCGGAAGCCAGTGGGTGAGCCAGCATTCACTAAGTGTGAATGGAAAACGAGAAGGCATAAACCGCGAAGACTTAATGGCAGTGGCGAAGTCGATGAACATCAAGAAAGGGCCAGCTATTATTGATGAAGTTCAGTCTGTAACCAGAAATTGGGCCGACTATGCTGATGAAGTCGGGGTGAGTGAAAAACTCCGGGATACGATTGCTTCGACGTTGGTTATGTTGTGATTTTTTTTAAGCCTGTCATTGCGAGGAGACTATGATGCAGAACATAGGATTGTGAGGTTCATCGACGCGGCAATCTCCTCGATTAGGGACCCTAAATAGTTTAAGGAGATCGCCACGTCGAAAGGCATTGTAGCTCTACCTCAAACAACAATACTCCTCGCGATGACAGACTTGAATGTCAAAACGCTACACCGTAGAACTTATCTGATCCCCAGAATAACTCAATACCCATAAAACTATCCCTCCCTCTTCCTCGTCTACTCACTGAACAGAATTCAGAAACTACTAAAAGAATAGTTTCCAAAAGGGCTTTTAATTTATTATTCTCTGCTAAGTGTTAAATAATCCGTCATTTGCTACTTAAAAAACCTATAGCTTCCGTCATCCTTGTGCTGGCTGTTCTCATCTTTGGAAGCATTGCACTGGAGCGCCTTTCTATTGAACTGATGCCGGATATAGCCCGGCCAACGTTATTGGTACGAACCGATTATGCCGGAGCCCCTGCTTCCGAAGTAGAATTCCGAATTACCGAACAGCTCGAAGGGGTACTAAGTGGAGTTCGTGGCGTTCAGGAAATCGAATCCTTATCCCGTCAATCTCAAAGCCTGACCTTTCTGACTTTTGAGTGGGGCTTCGATATGGATATCGCCTTTTTGAATGTGAGGGAGAAATTAGATCAGGCCCGATATTTATTACCATCACAAGCCGAGCGGCCCCAGCTCATTTATTCTTCCGCTTCTGATGAACCCATTGCCACCATAGCCCTTCAGCTATCCAGTGTTTCCAATCAGGAATTTAGTAACCGGCTATCACTGAAACGGTGGGCCGACCAGGTATTTACCCGAAGACTGGAACAGCAGGAAGGAATAGCCCAGGCTTTGCTGGTAGGAGAAGTAGAACCCGAAGTACAGATTCGGTTCAATCCAAGACTCATTGATCGATATGGATTAAGTCTGGCTCAAATTCAACAGAAGGTGAGGGATGCCAACATCTTTTCTTCTCCCGGCGAACTTCGGGATGGCTGGTATCGCTATGCGTTAAAGATCGAAAGCCGGATTGAGTCGCTGGATGATCTCAGAAATACCCCGATTATATCTTTAGCAAGCGGACGGGTTTTACTCCTGGAAGAAATTGCTGATGTAGAAATGGGTGAGGCTGACCCGACTTCTTTTGCCCTGCTGGATGGGGAAGAAGTTCTGAATGTGTTGGTGAAAAAAGAATATGGTTCCAATACAGTGGAAGTCTTCCAGACGCTGCAGGAAATACTGGCCGAAATACGAAGCCAAAATCCTGATATCCAGATCGAGGTGATTCAGGAAGATGCCAGCTACATCGAGAATTCTATATCCAACTTATTACAGACGTTACTGATTGGCGGGGTTTTAGCCTTCCTGGTTTTATTCTTTTTTCTGGATGATGCCCGGAGCCCCTTTACCATTGGGATTTCTATTCCGGTCAGTATCTTCCTCACCTTTGTAGTGATGTTCCTCTTTGATATTCAGCTGAACATTATTTCCCTGAGTGGGTTGACGTTGGGAATCGGACTTCTGCTGGATAATGCCATTGTGGTGCTTGAGAATATAAGTCGCTATCGCAAAAAAGGATTGGGACGCTTAGAGGCGGCCCGGGAAGGAACCAAAGAAATCAGTCTTGCCGTAACAGCTTCAACCTTTACGACTATCTCCGTATTTCTCCCGCTTATTTTCCTGGGTGGATTTGAAGGGGCTTTCTTCCGCGACCTTGCTGCAACGCTATCCTTTAGTTTGGTGGCCTCGCTGTTGGTTGCCTTATTTATTCTGCCGGTGTTTGTGGTTCAGCTCAGCAGAAAAGAGTCTGCATCCAAAAGTGGAATCTTGAAAAATATTTCCGGCGGACTCGATAAAGTAATTGATGCTTATGAGCAAAACTTGGGTAAGGTCATTCAAAAGCCACTGCCTATCATTATCGTTGCGTTAGTATTGCTTTCAGTAGCAGCTTATGCTTTTATGACTACACCTAAAGCGGTACTTCCTCCGGATGAGCCTTCTTCTGTTGAGTACCTTGTTTCTATGCCCGGGAATACTGCACTTCGCTCAGCCAAAGCCGCCGCCGTTGATATTTCAGAAATTTTAAAAGAGCGATCGGAACAGACCAATATTTTATCACTGGGCGGCTACACCGATAACACCAATTTGGCGTCCATCACCAATGAGGGATTAAATAAGTTCACTATTTCTATTCCTGTAAACGGATTTGATGAAGCCCGCCAGGTAGACCGGGTAATGCAGAGTGTGATGAATGCTTATCAGTCCTGGAGCTTTCAGAAAATGGACGATCAGGGATTTGGTGCGGTAGGAGTCGGTCAGGATGCACCTGTTCAGTTTAGCGTGGTGGGAACCGATCGAAATTATAGTGTGCGGGTAGCAAATGCCTTCAATGAGTTTATGAACAATCGGTTCGGGGAAGTTGATTTGTCCTTGAAATACCCGCAGCGAATTGAGGCCTATCAGGTGCAATTCAAACCGGAACAGCTCCTGGCTTATGAGTTGACCGAAGAAGAGTTGATTCGCTATCTGGAATCTCTGACCCGTGGTTCTTTTATCACTGACTGGAACCGACAGGATGAACAAATCTCAATTCGCTTAATTGGTGAAAAAGAAGCAAGTCTGGACCCAAGAGATATCACCCTGGATCTGAGAGATAAAATTATTCCTTTACCCACAGTAGCTGAAATCATTCGGGTGGACGAGCCGGAGCAAATTGAACGTGCCCGACAGTCGCCTATTCTGACATACAACACCAATCTGACCTTTATGGACTGGTGGTGGAGTGGTGACGAAATCCATGCACTGACCAATGAATTTATGCAGCGTACCGGAAATGAAATCCGGGTTGGCGGTTCTGCTCTGGATGTCATCAACCTATTGAAAGAGCTTGGTTTTTTATTGGGTATAAGTGTGTTGCTGATTTATCTGATTCTCGCCATTCAGTATGAAAACCTGAAATATCCGTTCATCATTATTTTGGCAATTCCTTTTGCATGGATTGGGTCTGTTTTTGCGTTATGGATAGGAGGCGTCAGCCTGAATGCATTGTCATTTATGGGAATCCTGATATTGACGGGTATTGCAGTAAATGACTCTATCCTGAAAGTAGATTTTATGCGTCGCTATTACAGTGAAACAGGCAATCTGGATGAGGCCATAAAGCAGGCCGGTATCAATCGGTTTCGTCCGGTAGTCATGACGAGTATGACCACCATTTTGGCTCTGATTCCGATGCTAATTCCTTTTGGGGATGGATATGCATTCCGGCAGTCGCTGGCCATTGCGTTAATGGGCGGTATGGTGACAAGTACGTTCCTGACTTTGTATCTGATTCCACTGGTTTTTAAATGGACAGAAAGGGGAAAAGCTTCGAATATTGAACACTCAACATCGAACACTGAATTTTGAAGTGAGGTATGGTATACAAATTAAAACGAAAAAAAAAACTTAGCGAACTCTGCGAAACTTTTGCACTCTCTGCGTCTAAACAAAAAGAACTATGAAAAAGAGAAAAATATTTTTTGCGGCATTAATCATTCCACTGCTATTTCTTTATTCTTGCAAAAGTGATGAGGAGGAAAGGGATACGCCTGATCAGGATAGCATCGAAATTCGGCCGGAAGTTGTTTTTGCTGAAACGGATGCTGAGCCACTCAATTTCTATATCGAAAGCCGGGGTGTGGTAGAGCCGTTACAGCGGACTAAGATCACTGCCCGAATCAGTGGGTATATAGAATCACACAAAATTGAGGAAGGGGCTGAAGTAGATAAAGATGAAGTGCTCTTACAGTTCGTGGACGATGAGTGGAAGTATGCGCTTGAACAAGCCGAGAATGACTATGCCAAAGCTAAAAACCAGTATGATATTGACAAGCGGCTTCGGGAAGGATATTCGGGAGAAAGTAACGATCAAATGATCCGAATTAATAGTGGACTTGCGGAAGCGGAAGTCGCCCTAGAAAGAGCAAAACTCAATTTTAGCTATACAACCATTAAAGCTCCCTTCAGTGGTATTATTTCTCTGCGGGAAGTGGTAACGAACCGAAGTTTTATCTCCGAAGGTTCCTACATCACTGCCGGACAACAGTTAGGTACGCTGGTGGATGCAAGCCGGGTCCGTATTCGTTTTGATATCCTGGAATCGGAAATTGACAACCTGAGTGCCGGAATGGGCGTTACGCTTTCAGGCCCCGGAGGTAATGAGTTTGAAGGCCGTATTGTAGCAATTTCACCGGAGGTAGATCCCGAGACCAAAACAGGACAGGTTTTAGTTGAAGTTGATAATCCGGATCGTGAGCTAAAAACTGGGATGACGGTAGAAGGTCGGGTGTTTGTCCGGAGTGAAGAAAGCAAAGTCCGAATGCCCCGCGAAGCCCTGCTTGAAAGAGATGGAAGAACGCTGGTTTTCAGACTGCTTAATAACGAAGAAGTAGAATGGATTTATGTAACCCCGGTTTCCATGAATACCGACTATGTGCTCATAGATCATCCCGAAATAAATCCCGGAGATACGCTGGCTGTAGATCAACACTTCAGTATTTCACACCAACAAAAAGTAGTCCCGCTAATGGCGAATTAATGAGGAATTATAAATTTAAAATTCAAAATGAAAAATTAGGCTCTAGCCATTTTTAATTTTTCATTTTGAACTTTTAATTATCGAATGAAAGAACTATTCAGCCGTAAATATCTAATCTCATTTTTCTACATCATTGTATGTGTGATTGGGGTAGCGGTATGGAAAGTATTACCTATTGAAAGCACTCCGGAATTAAACCTGCCCTCGGTTACTGTGAACTACAGCTGGTCGAGCACCTCGCCGGAGATCATGGAGAAAGAGATTACCCGAAAGGTAGAACGGGAGGCAAACCGGCTCAGGGATGTCACCGATATTCGGTCTATCACAAGGGAAGGTCGTTCTACGGTTACCATCACTTTTCGAAAAGAAGCACCGGTCGATTATAGGGTGCTGGAACTACGCGAATACCTTTTTTCGCTGGATGAAACCCTTCCTGAAAGCATCGCTCCGCCGTCCATAAGCCGTCAGGTTCCGGATGAACTGGAAGATCAGCAAACGTTTTTAGTTTATACACTGAACGGGAATCTCCCGCCAAGGCAATTGCTGGAATATGCCCGGACTTCCATAAAACCAAAATTGTTAGCGATAGATGGTTTGGCCGAAATCAATATTCAGGGCGTATTAGATCCGGCGCTGGTTATTGAGTTTGATGTGGAACAGGTTGAAAAGTATAACCTTTCTCCTCAGGCGATTTTGAGACAGGTTCGGGAGCAATTGAGTTGGCGTTCGTCGGGATATGTGGATCAGGGAGCATCGCGTTACAGCCTCATCATCCCGCCAAAATTTAACAGCAGTACGGATATTGCAGGATTGAAGGTCAGGTTGCCCAACTCGATGAAGCAGCTGGCGCTGGATGATTTTGCCAAGATCTCGGTTCAGGATTATCCGGCTAAATCCATCAAGCGAATCAATGGAAATCCTGCTTTAACTATCGAGTTTGTGAAAGAGTCTGGTGCTGATGCCTTTCAGCTGGCTGAAGATTTACTGGCCGAAATGGAAAAGATCGAGTCGGAGCTTCCTGAAGGCTTGTCTTTAATGCTTACTGTTGACTCCACCGAAGAGCTTCGCCAGCAGTTCGATGACCTTCAGCTCCAGGCCATTCTAAGTGGCTTTCTGGTGTTTTTTGTGGTGATTTTATTCATCCGAAAAATCCGCGCTCCCATCGTGATAATTGGAAGTGTGATGTTTTCAGTGCTGTTGAGCATGATTTGTCTGTACCTGCTTGATTATAGCCTCAACATTATTACCCTTGCCGGACTTACTATTGCACTCGGTATGCTGATTGATAACGCCGTTGTTGTTTTTGAACATCTGAATCCGGGTTTGCCGGATGATAAAACCAAGCGGCTGGATCATATCAAAGAAGAGTTGCCGAAGGCTGTGGTTCCAGTATTGGGCTCAACGTTTACAACCGTAGGGATTTTCGTCCCTTTGCTATTTGCCCTCGATGAACTTCGGATATTTCTTGTCCCGCTTGCCGTAGCACTAACAGTAACCCTCATGTGTTCTGTGTTGATTGCGTTCACGTGGATTCCCTATTCGTTGGTTTGGTTGACTCCAAACGTGAAATCAAAAAAGAAGAAAAGCCGAAGTCAGTCTTTTTTGCAAAGAATGCTTCTCTGGACTTTTGTAATCAAATCGAAAATGCGGTGGGTGTTGCCGGTAATTATGATTCTTGTCGTTGGAATCCCCTTGTTTTCAATCGAAGAACCGGAATGGGGTGGAGAAGAGGAAACGGCCTGGCCAGAATTCACACAGGTCTATTTTGATAACCGCGATAACATTGATCCCTGGGTTGGTGGCTTGACTAAGCTTTTTGTGGATGAAACCTATTTTGGGAGTCCCTGGAGAGGTGGAAATAGAGATCAGATGATTTCGGTATATATAAGATCTCCGCAGGGAACTCCTCTTTCTGAAATTGATAAGATTGTCCGTAGCTACGAGAAAATTGCCAAACCCTACGAGGATGCCTTTAAATTTTACGAAGTAAACATGTCTGAATATTTTGGAGCTCGTATTCAATTCGTGATTAATAACGAATATCTATCCCGAGCCGAGCCTTATACATTTTATGGAGAAGCCATGTATCTGGGGGCGAGAACCGGTAACGTGGCTACCTCGGTTTCAGGGCTTAATATTCCAGGCATCAGCACGGGCTTTGGTGGGAGTTCATCAAGCCACAGCATCCAGCTTAAGGGGTATTCCTATGATGAATTGTTGAACCTGGCTCAGGATTTGGAGCGGAGGTTAAAGAAAAGCCGCAGGGTGAGGGAGGTAGACATCAATTCAAGCTATTATTCCCGAAGAGATGATTTTCAGCAATATAAGTTGAAGCTGAATGATGAACGGATACTATCCCAGAATCTGGATCGGAGAGAAGTCATTTCAACGCTGATGCTGGATTTGAATCCCCTTAATTCTGTAGGGAAAGTGGAGTTTCAGGGACAGGAAATGTTTTTGCTAGGAAGGAGTCAGCAAGGGCGAACCTACGAATCTGACATGATGAATAAAGTTCGTTCTTTCGGGGATGTTAATTTCAATATTTCAAACATTGGCTCAATTGTTCAGGAGGGAGGACTCAATGAAATTCGAAGGGACAATCAATCGTACCAGCGAACGGTTCAGGTAGATTACCTTGGCAACTATCGGATGGCTCAGGATTACATTGAGGCGGTGCTTGCAGAAACGCCGGTTCCGGTAGGGGCTTCCGTAGAATATGGCCGTGGATTTTTTGGGTTTGGCAATCAGGATAGTACTAAGAATTTCATCTTTGTTGCCCTGCTCAGTCTGCTTAGCGTATGGATGATTGTATCCGCCCTGCTGGAAAGCGTTAAGTATCCGTTGTTTGTAATTTTAGCCGTGCCGTATAGCCTTATTGGAATTATGCTGGGTGGCTTAGCCAACGATCTGGCTTTTGATCGGGGAGCTATCGCAGGGGCCTTGTTGTGTATTGGGGTGGTGGTAAATAATGCCATATTAATTTATCACCAGAAACAGCTGGAAAATGGAAAAGGGATATTTGGGTTACGTAGCTGGGCTTATGTCTATAAAAAGAGAATTCGCGCTATCCTGATCACCACCGTAACCACCATCACCGGCCTTATGCCTATGATGCTTTTCGGAAACAACGAATTTTGGGAAAACCTGGCCATCGTCGTGATCTGGGGACTTTCGGTGAGCACCATCCTTTTATTACTGATGACCGGGCTTCGCTGGAAGAAAGATAAAGAACACCGAATAGCGAACACTCAACATTGAATGTTGAAGTGAATCAGGGGCATCAAAAAATCCTACAAATCATGGTTCAAAACTGAGTGGTTGGGACCGTGACTTTCTTGATGGAAGGATTAGCAGGATATAAAAACTTAAAATGAACGACTTATGAAACCTTTCTTTTCCTTCCTTATACTTTTCATTCTTAATAGTGTCCTGTTGTTTGGGCAGGTTGAGGTAATCAACAACCCCGAAAGGGGGCTTTGGCAAGATCGAAGCACAAAGCCAATCAAGTACAGCTTGGTTCAGGTTTTTGGAGAAGACTTTGATGATCCGAACGCTGATGGAGTGCTTTTCCCATCTGATAGATCCATTTGGGGAGTAGATACCGACGAGGAAGGAAATGTGTATGCATTAGATATTGATAGCCCTATGCTGGTAAAAATGTCTCCGGATGGGGAACTTCTATGGCAAATAGATCAAAGAGGTCGAGGGCCGGGAGACCTTGAAAGCGCGTATAGCTTAACTGTTTCTGACTCGGTATATATATCCAATATTCGGGGCACCAGAATTGATGTTTTTAGCAGGTCCGGAAGTTATATAAAAAGTATTGACTTCCACCAGCTTGATCAAAAGTATGACTACATGGTGGTAGGCACAATAAGAAATGAATATCTAGTCCTGAAATCACCTGTTCTAGGAAAGATTGGCGCCAGAATTTTGGTTTTAGATATTGACGATGATTATAGTATAGCTTCTGATTTTACAATTACTGAAGAACCAGGAGTTACATTTCCTTCTAGCTGGGAACTTACTAATTCAGCTAAAATTATTGATGATTACATAGTACTTGGTAGCTACCTTACTTATAAAATGAGTTACTATAGTATAGATGGAAACTTAGTAAAAGAGGTAGGTCGTGAATTCCCAAAATATGTACGACCAGGAATTTACATTCCAGGGGATGGTAGGGCGCAGGTAATTTCAAGAAGTTATTTGAGTAGTTTTCTTAAAATAAATAAGGAGTACCTGATCAATAAGGTGACTTGGCCGGATAATGTAAAGGAGGATGATATGGACGAGCTTGCTCAGGATATTTACGAGATATTTGTCCTCGGTATTGATAAAGAAAGACCTGTATTTAAGAGTAAAAACTCTATCGATTTATATTCAATACAGGGTGAATTACTGTACTCTGATGAAGGAGATGGAGTTCATCCTGAAATTGGCAGAATTACACATGTGGACCATGAAGGATTTTTATATACAATAGCCAACACCCCTTATCCCGAAATCAGAAAGTATAAGATCATCATTGAGGAATGAGCTTTGATGAGATTACTCTTCATCCTATTATTGCTGTTGACCGGGCTTAAAGGTAAAGAACACCGAATAGCGAACACTCAACATTGAATCTTGAAGTGAATCAGGGGCACCTAAAAATCCTACAAATCATGGTTCAAAAATGAGTGGCTGGGACCATGATTTTCTTGATGGAAGGATTAAAAGGATTTCAATTATTGAGATAACCCCTACAAATACTTCTCTTTAATAATTTCCAGATGATGCAGCTCGTGCCCGGCAATAATAAAGGGGAATGATCTCACGGTAAATTCAACACCGCTTGCGGTACCTTTCAACGAAATCATTTCTTTAGTCATATTCTGGAAAAGGTGGATGGAGGCAATCCGAACTGCAAGATATTCATTGGCAAGATTGTGAATAGTCCGGCTGTTATAGTTTGAGTATTTCACATAATCATCCTGCTCCATGGATGGCAACGGACTTGGATCGCGTCTGGAAAATGCAAGCGCCCGGTAAGCGAAAACACGTTCAGTTTCTATAATATGACCAATGGTCTGCTTAACAGTCCACTTCCCATCTTCATAAGAATGAAAGGCTTTGTCACCGGGAATTGAGTTGATGAACGTATAAATTTCGTGCATCTGGGCTTTCAGAGTCTCAATGATGTTCTCTTTTGGAACATGAGAAACATAGTTCCCATAGTAATGAGCATACTCTGAACTTGACGGATATTCTTTATCCCAAACTGACATATGTGATCCTTTGCTTCAAATTGATGATTACACATATATACCAAAAGCGGAATCAAATGACCAAAAAAAATCCCGCATCTCGAAAAGAAATGCGGGATTGAAAATGAATGATGTTAAGGCTATTCCGGAATAGAATGGCTTTCAACAGTGATTTCTGCAGCAACCTGATCATCGGCATAGCTGACTGCTGAATAGGCATAAGTTACTCCGTCAGCTTCAGTCCAATTAGAGTAAATGGTTTTGGCTTCTTGTCGCTGACCAGTTTGCGGATTCATTTCTGAATATCGGCTCAGATAAGGAAGTCCGGTTTCCTGATCCAAAAGGTAAGTTACTGTAATCTGATCGTTAGTCATTCTAACCACCGCATAAGATTCACCTTCAACCGTTTCTTCTCCAAGATACTCAGCGTCAATATCATCCTTGTGAATGGCTATAGAAAGATAGCTTCGCTTCATCTCATTGAGCATAGGGGTAGCCATTTGAGGGGGAAGCTGCATTTGCTGGCCCATTTGAGTCAGCGTTCCGCCTCCGTTTGCAAAGCTCATGGTCATTTCGCCTTGAGGGGTATTTAGCGTGCGTTCTGAAGAATAATTCTCATAATTGGTGACGGATGTATTTTCAAGATTGACATCGCCCATAGGGGTTTTTTGAGTGATAACCGATTTCTCTTCAATTGATACAACATCAGCACCGGGCTCAATGATAGCGGCGGCCATCTTGTCTAGCCACTCTTGGCCTTTGGTTGCATCACCGTCAACCACAGGTTCATCAGATGGGGGTTCAGGAATAGAAATATCCAGCTCATTTACGTTTCCATATTTTTGAAGCTGGTCTCCAATCTCACTTTTATTACCCACAACCAAAATCTGCACCTGATCTGGCTTCATGTATTCCTGAGCTACACGTTGAATATCTTCAACTGTGGTGTTTTTTATGCCTTCTACCAATTCATCGAAAGCATCAGCTGACAGTCCGTTGTACTCGTTGCTGATTCTTTGGTTCAGAATCTGAGACTTGCTGTCATATCGGAAAACCAGTGAATTCAGGAACTGATCTTTAGTCTGTTGAAGTTCTTCCTGGGTAATAGGTTCATTCTGAAGTCTTTCAACTTCTTTAAGGATTGCATCAATAGCCTCAGCGGTTGTTTCACTTTTAGTCATAGTAGTCAACCGAAAAGTGCCGGGATAGTTTATGTTAGATCCATATCCACCGCCAACAGAGTAAGCTAATCCTAAATTAGTTCTTACTTCTTGAAAGAGCCGGCTGGAAAAACCACCGCCCAAAATCTGATTCATAACCTGAATGGCAGGATAATCAGGATTCTCACGCAATCCACCTATATGCCCCATAGTCACATAACTTTGATTAACATCAGGCTTATCTACAAGGTTGATGGTAGTTGGAAAGTTGTAGTCAACTTCTGGATATAATAGATTCGTAGGACTTCCTGTTGGTAGACTTCCAAAGGCCTCGCGAAGTTTTTGTCTCATCTCAGCAGTATTAAAATCACCAACAATACCCACTGTTATGTTTGATCCTACAAAAGCATTTTTGTGAAACTCAATCATATCCTCTCTGGTGATGTTATCAACCGTAGCATACTCAGTCTCACGTGCATAAACAGAATTTTCTCCGTAGATGAGGTCCTGAAATTCTCTTCCAGCAACCTGTTGCTGACTATCATTTCTACGGGAAATGCCACTCTTAGTCTGAGTTTTGGCTAGCTCAATTTTGTCTTCAGGAAATGCAGGGTTTTGCAGGATATCAACAAAAACAGGAAGGAGTTCCTCGAGATCTTCTTTCAAAATATTGAGAGTAGCTCCACCGGAACCAAACCCAATAAAAGTTGAAATGTTTGCCGCATTATCTTCCAGAAGTTTATTCAGTTCATCAGCTGGGTAGTTTTCAGAACCACCCTCTCGCATTACGGTACCTGTCATGCCGGCTAATCCAGTTTTACTTTCTGGAACCAGAAGTCCACCTGTTTTTACAGTGACCCTGATATTGATCAGCGGAAGTTCTTTATCTTCAACAAGCAGGAATTTGATTCCGTTATCCAGATTGAATTCTACTACTTCCGGCATTTGAATTGGATTCAACTCCGGATATTTGATCTCGTCGTATCTCTTTTGCGCCATTAAGGGGAGCGCAAGAAGCAGTGCAAAAATAAATAAGGTTAAACGTTTCATAATAAACTCAGTTTAGTTTTAAAATCTTGAATTAGGAGTCAGCTCTAACTGTAGCACCAACTGTGCGGTTTTGCTTCACTAAATATTTTTCAGCTACGCGCTGCAGGTCTTCTAGCGTAACGTCATCAATCCGGTCTAACCGCAGAAAAACTTCTCTCCAGTCTCCTTGAGTTGCGTAAGTAGAAGCAAAATTACTGGCGAGTCCTGTGTTGTTATTTAGTCCGCGAATAATGCCTGCGCGAATATTAGTCCGTGCTCTTTCGAGTTCTTCCTCAGTAAGCACTCCAGCTTTAACGGAATCAATTTCGGTGTAGACGGCTTGCTCGAGGCTGTCTAGTTCAACGCCCATATTGGGTACGGCAAGTGTTAAAAACATAGAAGCGAATTTACTTCCCGGGAATCCATTAAAAGCACCTACTTGTAAAGCAAGCTGATCTTCTTCTACCAATTTTTTATATAGACGTGAAGTTCGCCCGCTAGAGATAATGTTACCAACAAGGTTCAGGGCTTCATAGTCTTCATGCGATTGAGCTACACCATGATAACCCATAAGCATTATAGGCTGAGTATTACCTTCAATGGTAAATCGACGTTCGCCACGTTGTTCGGGCTCAAGTGTTGTTACCATTGGAGCAGGCTCCCCTTCACGAAGATCTCCGAAATACATTTCTGCAAACTCTTTCATTTGGTCAGGGTCCACGTCTCCGGCAATACCAATGGTGATATTGCTGGGAACGTAATATTTGTCATAGAAATCACGGGCATCTTCGATAGTTGTAGCTGTGATGTCCGAATCCCAGCCTACAACAGGACGACCATATGGATGAGCCGTATATGCTACCGCAAGAAACTCTTCTACCAATCGACCAATTGGGTTTGACTCGGTACGCATTCTGCGCTCTTCCCGAACTACTTCCTTTTCAACATAAAATTCACGGTAAGTCGGATTCTTAAAACGATCTGCTTCAAGGTTAAACCATAATTCCGCTCTGTTTGAAGGCAGGCTGTAAAAGTAGTTCGTTAAGTCTGCACCAGTAGAGGCATTCAGTCCGGTTCCTCCATTTTGTTCAATAATTTGTGAGAATTCATTATTCACCACATACTGCTTGGATTCCTCCTGAAGCTCCTGAAATCTGTTCCATTTTTCCTGAAGTAGATCAGAGTCAGGATTGGACTTATACTTTTCTCTAAGCCATTCCTGGTAAGCTTCATCCATCTGGTCGATGACTTTTTTCTCTTCTTCCCAGTTGGTAGTCCCAATGTAATGAGTTCCTTTAAAAGCCATGTGCTCAAAAATGTGAGCAATTCCGGTATTTCCAACAGGTTCGTCAGCTCCCCCTACATCAACATGAGTGTAGAAACTGGCTACGGGGGCATCGTGTCGCTCTATGATTATGAAGTGTAATCCGTTATCGAGGGTAAATTCGGTTACTTTCTCTTCAAACTCCTCCAGGTACTGAGCTTGTGCACTCGAAAAAGATAGAACGAGGGCCAATATCAGTAAAGAGGTTGCAATAATGTTCTCTTTAATTTTCATTTGATCAGACGATTAGTGAATAGATTTAAGTACAAGGAAAATGATGTTTTTGTTAGCCTTTTGCAAATTCGGGAGTGAATTCTTTGAGGGGTAATCCGTCTTTTGAAGAAAGCATTTCTCCTTCATTTCTGGACAGTTCTACTACATAGGAAACGTGAGCCGGATTATAGTATCGTTTCTGGAAATAGACTTTCTTATTTCCGGTTGTTCGGGAGCAGCGGTCGATCTCTAAAACAGCGCTTTCCGGTTTTACCTCCAGATATTTTGAAACGTAATCCCCTGCATTTGTCGCAGTGATTCTGTAGCTGCCACCCTGAATCATGATTTCATATTTTTCTTCAAGCACATCATAAATAGTTTGTGTGGTAAGGTCTTCATCAAAAAGAAGCTGACCATAGCCCGGAGGGAGCCAGGTGATATCAAAGGCGACGGGTTTTCCATTTCCCAATCTGATCCGGTCAACTTGAATTAACTCCATATCAGGCCGAATATTTAGAATCTCATTTACTTCCTTAATGGGTCCCACTTTTTTTAGAGAGATAAGTTTTGAGCTACTCTTTAGCCCTGCTCTCTTCATATCCTCGGAAAAGTCGGTAAGCTGAACAAGATTATTCTTAAGATTTTGCTCTCTTACAAATGCTCCAACTCCCTGCTTTTTAAAAATCAGCCCTTCGTTTTCCAGGGTCTTTAATGCATGCCGTATTGTTACTCTGCTGACATCAAAATAATCACATAGCCTCTTTTCGGAGGGCAACTGGTCGCCGGGCTCGTAATCTCCATCTATAATCTCATTCTGCAGATGCTGTTTTACTTTTTCATGCTTAGAATTCTGCTTTTCCATATCGGTGTATTGGGTTCCTGTGTGCTCTTAAAATTGGAATAACGATCTAGGATAATATACTTGTTATAACATGTTGTAACAAATGGAAAATGCTGGTTAAACTTGGTCCGTATCAAACAAAGAGAAATCACATTCATCAAAGAGCTCATTTACATATGCATACTAAGCATAAACGGTTTGAAGCGACTTTAGGGTGAGTGTACAATTTTGAAAGAATTAAAGAAGCAGAACAAATGAAACTCAATAAGGTCTCAAAAATAACAGGTTTGCTGTTGTTGCTAAATGTGTTGGCCATTTCAGTAAGTGCACAAAGCACGGATAACATGCAGGAACTTTCCCTGAGCTTGCAGGATGCTCTGGAACGCGCCTCGGAAAACGGTTATCAGGTATTGATCGCTGAAAAGGAGAGAGATGCAGCGAAAGCGGGATTAAGTCAGGCTAATATGGTATTTCTGCCACAGCTTTCCATTGAGGAAAGTGCAGTAAAGACCAATGATCCCATCGGTGTTTTTGGGATCAAGCTGAGACAAGGCATTATTCAGCAATCTGATTTTAACCCGGCAACGCTTAACGACCCGGATGCTACTCACAATTTCACTACTAAATTTGAAGTCCGCCAGCCCATATTAAATCCGGAAGGTCTTTTTCAGCGGTCAGCAGCAAAATATCAGGCTCAGTCTGCTGATAAACAGCTGAAAGCGACTATGCAATATGCTCGCTTAAAAGTGAAGGAAGTGTACTTTCAGCTGGGTATTCTGGATGAGCAGATTGCAGTTCTTAAACAGCATTTAGCTACTAATAAGGCATTTGAAAAACAGGCTTCCGACTATTTTGAGCAAGGGATGATTCCAAAGTCAGAATATTTGAATGCGCGGGTACATGCACTGGATGCAGAAAAGGAATTATTAAAAGCAGAAAACCAACGCAAGTCCGTAAACGATCAGCTGTTGTTACTGATGGGGATGCAAGAGGAGTTGCAGGTTAAAGTTCTGGATAGGCCACAGCCGGAAAGTGAGAGTCAGGTTACAGTAAATGGCGGAAGCATGATGAATGCATCACTTTTGGCGATGAAACATCAGGTTGAAGCTTCTGATGCCATGTTGAAAGCAGCAAAGTCCGGCTTCCTTCCAAATCTGAATGTATTTGGAGCCTATGAATTGCATGATTCAAGTTTATTCGGAAATCAAGCAGACAACTATATGATCGGGGCTAGTCTTCGCTGGGATCTATTTAAAGGTTTTAAGCAAATGGGCTTAGTAAGTCAGCGAAAAGCTGAATCAAAAAAAGCCGAGTTGCAGTTTGAGCAACAACGGTTGAATCAACGAATTCAGGTTAAAGAAGCCCGAAGAACCATAGACGAATCTTTAAAAAACATTGAGCTGAGTGAACTGGCGGTGGAGCAATCAGAAGAAGACGTCCGGTTCCGCTCCGATCGCTACGACCAGGGCATTGAGAAAACATCGGATCTACTTCTATCCGAGACCAAAAATTTAAAGAATAAGCTGAGCAAACTGCAGGCTTTATACCAGTATCAAATGGCCATGGCCTCACTAGAGTACCTGCTGGAATCAGAATCATAAATGAATATCAATTACACTATTTCAAATCAATCAATCATGAGATCATTAAACAACTATTCAAAGGTTTTATTAGCGGCTTTCACGCTGGCTCTGTTCACACTGCCGGCATGTTCTGGCGACGGAGAAGCCGTTCAGCAGCAAAGTGAAGAAGTGGAGACTGAAGTTTCCAAAGCACAAAAACAAGAAGTACTGTCACACAAAAGCTTCAACGGTAGCCTTAAAAGTGAAGTGCGGAGCGAAATCGGCACCAAGGTGATGGGCGAGGTGGAAGCCATTCCCGTAAATATTGGGGATAAAGTTTCTAAAGGAACCCTCATTCTGAAGATCAAGGATGATGATCTGGAAGCCAAAAAGTCGCAGGCCAAAGCCGGGCTGGAAGAAGCTCGTATTCGACTCGAAGCCGTAGAAAATGACTACAATCGCTTCAAAACACTGTACGAGCAAGGCAGTGCCACATCTAAAGAGTGGGATGATATTCGTACTCAGTTTCAGGCGACCAAGGCTCGAGTTCAAGGTGCTGAAAGTCAGCTGGAGGAAATTAATGATCTGCTTACTTACACACAGATAAAAGCACCTTACGACGGTGTGATTGCAGCTAAATATGTACAAGTCGGAGATATTGCATCACCGGGTCGTCCATTATTGGCAGTAGAGCAATCCGGTCGCTTTAAAGTAGCGGCTACCTTGCCCGAATCTGAGATATCATCTATTAAACAGGGAGATACGGTACAAGTGAATATTCCTGCGGTAAAAGCTGGTGGTATGCAAGCTTTAGTAACGGAAGTGAGTGCATCCGGAAGTCCGCAGAGCCGACAATTTCAGGTTGAGTTTAGGCTTATACAAACGGCCGGTATTGAAGGGTTACGATCCGGGATGTTTGCTGAGGTCCTGATAAGGGATAATTCGTCAGCGATCATAGCCATTCCATTAGAAGCGCTGGTAACGCGCGGACAGTTAACAGGGGTTTATACACTCAGTTCACAAGACGAGGCTTTACTGCGATGGATCCGTATAGGAAGTGCCACCGGCAATATGGTGGAGGTCCTATCAGGATTGCAGGAAGGTGAGCGATATGTAGCTGACGGCAGTGCTATCGCCCGTGATGGTATCAAAGTTGTATCTCAAAATTAAGACGAGAAAAGAGAGATTATGAAGACAGGAATTGCAGGAAAAATTGCGCAAGCGTTCATCAGTTCAAAGCTGACACCGCTTTTAATGATCGCCTTTTTGGCCCTTGGAGTGTACGGAACTTACCTCACACCAAGAGAAGAAGAACCCCAGATTGATGTACCTATGGCTGATATTTTTATTGGCTATCCGGGTGCTTCTCCCGATGAAGTGGAGCAGCGCGTTGCCGTTCCCTTAGAAAAAGTATTGTCTAATATCGAAGGCGTTGAGTATGTGTATTCTACGTCTATGGAAGGACAAGCAATGGTCTCCGCCCGTTTTTATGTGGGCGAAGATGTTGAACGTAGCCTGGTGCGCTTGTATAACGAACTGATGAAACATTCAGATCGCATGCCCCGGGGCACAACTCCGCCTTTGATAAAGACACGGTCGATTGATGATGTGCCTATGATGACCCTAACTCTTTGGAGTGAATCTTACTCAGATTATGAACTGAGACGTGTTTCCGAAGAACTAGCGAATGAGGTGAAAAAGATCACGGATGTTGCCGATGTAAAAGTACACGGAGGAAGATCACGACAAATACGTGTTTTGATGGATAAGGCAAAAATGGCGGAATACGGAATCAGTGTTTCTCAGATTGCCGGTACTATTCAGGCTTCTAATCAGGAAATGAGATCCGGTTCTTTCAATCAAAATGATACCGAGTATCTGGTGAACACCGGAAACTTCCTCAAAAATGCATCTGATATAAAAAACCTTATAGTGGATGTACAAGAAGGGGCTCCCATTTATCTCAGCAGTATAGCGGATGTTATTGACGGCCCTTCTGAATCATCAGATTATGTGGTGTATGGCTTGGGTGCCGGAGCTGAACAAATTGAAGGAGGGGCTTCCGGAGTATCATATCCCGCAGTAACTATTTCTATAGGGAAGCGACCCGGTACCGATGCCATGGCTATCGCATCGCAGGTTGAAACAAAATTAGAAGCGCTAAAGGGTTCGTTAGTTCCCTCAGAGGTTACCGTGAGTATAACCCGGAACTATGGGGAAACAGCGGCTAAAAAAGTTGCTTCGCTGCTTGAGCATTTACTTGCGGCAATACTGGCTGTAACGGTGGTGGTTGCTCTTTCGATGGGCTGGCGAGGAGCGCTGGTTGTGTTCTTGTCAGTACCGGTAACTTTTGCACTAACTCTTTTCCAGTACTACATGTTCGACTACACACTGAACCGGATTACATTATTTGCCCTGGTGTTTGTAACCGGAATTGTGGTGGATGACTCCATTATTATTGCAGAGAATATGCATCGCCACTTCAAGATGAAAAAACTGCCATTGAAGCAAGCTGCTATAGCTTCGATCAATGAAGTAGGCAATCCCACGATATTAGCAACTTTCACTGTGATCGCGGCCGTTTTACCAATGGCTTTTGTCTCCGGGTTGATGGGCCCTTATATGAGTCCAATGCCCATAGGCGCTTCACTGGCTATGATCTTTTCACTTATAGTTGCTTTGATCATTACCCCATGGCTGGCCTATAAACTTCTTCCTTACGTAAAAAAAGGAAACGAAAAAGAAGAAAAGGAATACCGGCTCGAAGATACGCTGATCTACAAGCTGTACTTCAAGACGGTAAAACCCTTGCTGGATGATGTGAAAAAACGATGGGTATTCATTGGCAGTGTAACGGTACTGCTGTTGGCCTCAACGTTGCTATTTGTATTCCGAATGGTGGAAGTGAAAATGCTGCCTTTTGATAACAAGAATGAGATTCAGTTGATCATGGATATGCCGGAGGGTACAACGCTCGAGCGTACCAATGCAGTGGCTAAAGAAGTGGCTCTCAGTTTAAAAGATGTGCCAGAACTTCACAACTTCCAGGTATATGCAGGTACAAACGCCCCGATCAATTTCAATGGCTTAGTGCGGCACTACGATCTGCGCCAAGGCTCAAATATTGCGGATGTACAGCTCAACCTGGTCGATAAATCAAAACGAGATCAGCAGAGTCACGACATCGCGAAGCGCATCCGGCCGATCGTTCAAAAAGTGGGCGAAAAATATAACGCGAATATCAAGGTGGTTGAAGTGCCACCGGGACCTCCGGTAATGTCAACGCTGGTGGTAGAAGTGTATGGTCCGGACGAAGCTCAAAGAGAACGCATCGCCGGTGAAGTCATGGAGATCTTTCGCAAGCAGGAAGGTGTGGTGGATGTAGACTGGATGAAAGAGGCCGAACAACCCCAGCTCAGATTTGATATCAACACGCAAAAAGCACTGGCTTCGGGAATAACTCCGCAGCAAATCACCCAAACAATGAGCATGGCCCTGAATGGAAAACCGGTTGGCCGTATTCACAGCGCGGATGATATTAATCAGGTACCGATCGTACTACAGCTTCCTGAAGCATCCCGCTCCGGAGTCGGACAATTAGGACAAATCTATGTGAAAAACCCTCAGGGAACGATGTTTCCGGTTACCGATCTGATTACCGTAAATGAAGAGACTTTAGAGTCCAGTATTCATAGAAAAAATCAGCGAAATGTACTTTATGTAACAGCTGAAGTAGCCGGCGCTATTGAAAGCCCGGTCTATGCCTTACTCGATGCCGGCGAAATGATTGATAAAATCACGGTGCCGGACGGATATAGCCTTACACAGATCTTTTCAGGGCAGCCGTTCATGGAAGAAAACTATACCCTGAAATGGGATGGAGAATGGCAGATCACCTACGAGGTATTCCGGGATCTTGGAATTGCCTTTGCCATCGTGTTGGTCATAATCTACATGCTGATTATTGGTTGGTTCCAGGATTTCAAAGTACCCATTGTAATGATGGTTGCGATTCCTCTGTCATTAGTCGGAATTATCGTTGGACACTGGATTCTCGGGGCCTTCTTTACGGCAACATCTATGATTGGTATGATCGCGCTGGCGGGAATCATGGTGCGAAATTCAGTGCTCTTAATCGACTTCATTCAGATTCGACTGGATGACGGAGTAGATCTCAAAAATGCAGTGATCGAAGCCGGTGCAGTCAGAACAATGCCGATCCTTTTAACAGCCGGTACCGTAGTGATCGGAGCCTTCGTGATCTTGTTTGACCCGATCTTTCAGGGCCTTGCCATCTCACTAATGGGAGGAGCCATTGCTTCTACCGCTTTAACCTTGTTGATGGTGCCACTGATCTATTACATGACCGTCCGTCATGAACACGAAGATCAGGAAGCCGAAACTTCAACTTCAAATACCTAATCTCATGAAACTATTGATCATCCTCTCTATAGAGGAACACACAAAGCAAGTTCGGCAACTCCTTCGGGAAGAAGGAGTGCCGGTCTATTCAGAAACCGATATTTATGGGTTTAATATCGAGGAGCATAAACCGGATATCTCAAACTGGTTTGCCCATGACCATCAGGAACGCTTCTCAAAACTCTTTTTCAGTATTCAATCTGAAGACGCAGTAAAACGGGTTCTGGAAGCCGTTAAAAAGCATAACGAAGAACATGAAAATACACAAAACTACCCTCTGCACGCATATCAGCTAAACGTAGAGGCATCAGCTTAAGGTTATGAAAACAGATACATCAAAAGATATAAACAGTTGTTCAACTATGAGTCCAATGGAAAAACTTATACGCCGTTTAGCCGGCTTCTTTGTAACTTTGAGCGTGGTGCTTGGTTACTTTGTTAGCCCCTACTGGTTTTTGTTTACGCTTTTTGTGGGATTGAATTTATTGCAGTCTTCGTTTACTAACTGGTGCCTGGCTGAGGATATATTAACAAAGATTGGATTTGGCAAGCAACGTAATATTGTAGATAATAACTAAGCATTTAAAGCATCAAACGTCCACTGCTAAAACGAAGAATTGAATTATGATCCTAGCTTGGGTTGGAGCTTTGATGGTAGGATTATCTCTTGGCCTTTTAGGCTCAGGCGGTTCAATACTCACCGTTCCGGTTCTCATTTATTTAGCCGGTGAACAAGAAAAAGTAGCCATTGCTGAATCTTTGGGAATAGTGGGTTCAATAAGCTTAGCTGGATTTATTCCATATGCTCTGAAAAAGCAGGTTCACTGGCGCAGTGTAGTTCTTTTTGGGCTGCCGGGTATGGCCGGAACTTATGGTGGAGCTGTGATAGCCGAATACGTTTCCGCAAACTTTCAGCTTATTTTATTTTCTCTGGTGATGATATTGGCAGCTGTGCTGATGTTTAAAGATCAGAAAGAGAGAGTAGATCCAAATGAAAAAGAACTACACGCTTGGTGGAAGATTGTTTTAGAAGGACTTGCAATAGGTGTTTTAACCGGATTGGTAGGTGTTGGCGGTGGCTTCCTGATTGTTCCGGCACTAGTTATCTTAGGAGGCCTTCCCATGAATATAGCAGTTGGAACCAGCCTTCTGATTATAGCTCTAAAAAGCTTTAGCGGATTTTTTAAATATATGGAGGTGTTAGAAAACCTGGATTTGGGTATTAATTGGGAATTGGTTCTTATATTCAGTTTGATTGGAGCCGTGGGTAGTTTAGTGGGCAAGACAATTGGGGCAAAAATTTCAAACTATAAACTCAAGAAAGGGTTTGCTGTATTCTTAGTATTGATGGGCTCCTATATACTATATATGAATTTTTAAAAATGATAAGTACTTAACTATAAAATTTTGATAGAATATGAAATCAGTAATTTCGATAATCGTATTAGTTGCCGTTGCATTAGCCGCGTTTTACTTAATAACTACAAAAAAGAATTCTAAAAGTATGACCAGTACTGAAAGTTTTAAACAACAGTATAAAGAGACCCCCGGAATAGTGATCGACGTTCGCACCCAAGGCGAATATGATAATGGCCACTTAAAAATAACAGATCAGCATCACGACATACTAAATGGCGATTTTGCACAACAATTGGATAGTTTAGATAAAAATGAAACCTATTATCTTTACTGCCGATCGGGTAACAGAAGTGGCAAAGCTACCCAAATGATGAAAGACAAAGGGTTTGAAAAGGTCTACAATATTGGTGGGTACCAGGATTTGGTTAACTCGGGTTTGGAATCAGAATAATAATTAGTTCAGAATGCAGCACTTTGGTTTATTCAGAAATTTAGAAGTGCTCTTTTAATTTCAATTTAGTAACTCTTAGAAGTTCATGTTTTTTCAGCAAATATTTGAAGACAAACTAGCTCAGTATGCTTATCTCATTGGATGTCAGGCTAATGGCAAAGCCATTGTGATCGATCCCATGCGCGATATTGAGCGCTACAAAGAATTGGCATTAGATAATAATTTAGAATTGGTTGCAGCTGCGGAAACTCATATCCATGCCGACTACCTTTCTGGACTGAGAGAATTAGCTGAGCAGGGGATGAAAGTTTACGCCTCTGACGAAGGAGATAAAGACTGGAAGTACGAATGGCTTAAAGGCAGCGATTATAACTATGAGCTGCTAAAGGATGGTGATGAGTTCTCAATCGGAAATATCAAATTCACAACCGTTCACAGCCCGGGACACACGCCTGAGCACGTTAGCTTTATGGTAACTGATGGAGCTGCAACTGATGAACCAATGGGTATCCTATCCGGTGATTTTGTTTTTGTGGGTGATGTTGGCCGGCCAGACTTGCTTGAATCAGCAGCGGGGCAAGAAGGAGCTATGGAAAGCTCAGCACGTGTTTTATATGATTCACTCAAAAAATTTAAAGAGATGCCGGAGTATTTACAGCTTTGGCCGGGACATGGAGCCGGAAGTGCTTGTGGTAAAGCCTTGGGCGCTGTGCCTGAATCTACAGTAGGATACGAACAGCGGTTTAACGGTTCTATCAAAGCAGCCATAAGTGAGCAAGAGTTTGTAGATTATATTCTGGAAGGGCAGCCTGAGCCGCCACTTTATTTTGCCCGCATGAAGAGAGACAACAAGCTTGGTCCCGCTGTACTTGGTGACCTTCCTCAGCCTGAACACACTACCATTGAAAAAATGATTGGTGAAGTTCGACTAAGTGAAGCTGTAATTGTAGATACTCGAAATCGTACTGACTTCATGAATGGTCACATTCAAGGCTCACTGCTATCTCCAATGAACAAGCAGTTCAATACCATTGTAGGTTCTTATGTAACCGAAAATGAAGGAATCTATCTTATTATCCCTGAAGAGAAAGTAGAAGAAGCTGTTATTGACCTGATCCGGATCGGGTTGGATAATATCAAAGGCTGGGCAACACCAGAGGAATTGAACAAATTCAGAGAAAAAGGCGGGGAGCTCTTCAAAACCGATACCATTGATTTCGGAAAAGTAGAAGAATACCTGGCAAGTGAAGAAATGAACCTGCTAGATGTCCGCAAAAAATCTGAGTTTGATGAAGGGCATCATCCTGAGGCAGTAAATATTGCCCACACCCGATTATTAGACCAACTTGATGATGTGCCATCCGGTAAACCAATAATGGTGCATTGTAAATCGGGAGCACGTGCTGCGGTGGCTTCAGCAATGCTGGAAAGAGCCGATTTTTCAGTTACCTATGTCGACGATGAAGTTGAACCCTGGCTAGAAAAAAATGACTGGGATAAAAAAGGGCTGGAAGCTTAATTCTTTCCCACTCTTTATTAGATGACTAATTCAAACCTTCAAAGATGCAGAGTCTTTGAAGGTTTTTTATTGATAGCTATTTGTTTATATGATAGTTTGCTTCGAAAATTATACATGTGCTTGAGACTATGTCTAATAAAATTCGATTTTTCATTTTTGCTCTTTTTTGTATGACTGTTGCGTCATGCAATCCAAATGATCAAAGCGCGGTAGATATAACGGAGTTTAGGATTTTAAACTTGACAGGTTATGATATAGTCGAAGCAAAAGTTTCTTTCTCTTTCGGAGCAAATAATGATATGGAGTTAAACTTTCGGAATTTAACGAGAGGTGAATACTCAGAATCTCATATAATTCCTACTGACTCCCTAAGTGGTTCATATTGTACCTTTACAAATGTTGAAACAGCAACTTTACCTCAAAAACTCAGTTTAGCTAATTACTGTACATGGATTGACTATGACCGTATATCAAGAATCGAAACAGGCAGATATATATTAATACTTGCACTAGAGCCGACTGAATTTTTGGACCTTTCACTATACACTTACGAATCAGATACGAGTAATGATAGTGTTTCGATAAATATCAGAAATAAGAGCAATCAAAATTTTAAGGATGTGAAGGTTTTGTTTCCATCTGATGCTGCCTTTAGTTATCGAGAAGTAAATTACGGCGCAGTTGCTAGCGGTGCTAGTTCAGAATTTGTGAATGTTGCTGCCGCTTACAGGTATGCCTATGCTGAGATAGTTACCGAAGACGATACATTACGTATATCACCATTTGATTACGAGGGTGAAGAAGAGTTACAACCAGGTAAATACTCTTATGATTTAGATATACTTGTTGGTGAAGGAGACGTATCGAGAATTGTTCAGGAGTAATCTGAGAGCTCATCATACCTAAAACAATCAGTGGTATGATCCATCACCAAACCACACGCTTGCATATGGGCATACATGATGGTACTTCCTGTAAACTTAAATCCGCGTTTCTTTAAATCCTTGGCAAGAGCATCTGATTCTTTAGTTGTTGCAGGGACTTCTTTCATACTTTTCCAATGATTCACGATGGTTTCACCTCCAACAAATTCCCATATATAATTATCGAAGCTTCCAAATTCCTTTTGAATGTCCAGAAATAACTGAGCGTTGGTTACGGCCGAACGAACTTTCAGTTTATTCCGGATTATGCCTTCAAACTGAAGTAGTTCCTGAATTTTGTCCTCGCTAAAGGTTGCTACTTTCTCGGGATCAAAATCAGCAAAAGCTTTGCGGTAGCCATCCCGTCTTTTTAGGATGGTAGACCAGCTTAACCCAGCTTGAGCACCTTCCAAAATCAGGAATTCAAAATGAGTTTGGTCGTCATGAATCGGAACGCCCCATTCGTTATCATGGTATTGTATGTAGTCATCAAATTGGTCTTCTACCCAATCACAGCGTTTTACACTCATTCGATGTATATTTAGTGTTCGGTTAAGTTTTTAGAAATTAAAAAAGATTTTATTTATTTCTACCTTAACTATTTAATCACTCACACACTCATTTCAAACAAAAAATATTCATGCACTGGAAAGAAACAGTAAGCAATCTCGCTGAAAGTAGCGGGATCAGTCAAAGCCTTTCGAAAAGAGTTATTAATCTTACGGAAATCCTGGAGGAACTTGCCGAAGAAAAGCACGGCAAAGAGTTCGTTAAAAAACTGGGTAAGCTTCCCATAGAAAGTGCCAAGGCTCTGGATGAAGGAGATGAAGACGCACTTAAATCTCTCCAGAAAGAAATGGGTGATGCATCACTTGAAGAGATTAAAGAAATTCTCCGGATGTACACGACCTTTTTTCATTTGGTGAATTCTCTGGAACAGTATGAAATAAGCAGGGTCAACAGAAGTCGTGAATTTGAGGAAACTCCGGAATCACCACGAAAAGAAAGTATCGCGGAATCTGTATACCGGATGAAGGAGCAAGGGTATAGCTTTGAAGAAGCGCTGGATACATTTCACCAAATGGATATTCAGCCCACCATTACCGCACACCCAACGGAAGCTCGCCGAAGAAGCGTGTTGTTGAAGCAGCAGGAACTGGCTTCTATGGTTTCCAGACTGGGTGACAGCGACATCACCCCAGATGAAAAAATTGACTTACGCCGAGAAATCCTGAATCAACTGAACCTGCTTTTACTTACTGATGAAGTTCGTGCAGAGCGGTTGTCGGTAGAAGATGAAGTGGAAAACGGCTTGTTCTATTTTACCCATTCCATCTGGGATTCTATTCCTGTCCTATATCGCGACATCCGCCAGGCTTTTGATACCTATTACAACAAGCGGCCGGAAATTCCGATTGTACTGAAATACCGTTCGTGGATTGGTAGTGATCGCGATGGAAATCCAAACGTGACGTCAAGCGTAACCTGGGAGACTGTGATTCAACAGCGGAAAACGGTGTTGAGTATGTATCGAAAAGATTTGAATGAGTTAAGAAGATATCTGAGTGTATCCGACAATCAGTCTTCCGTTTCAGAAGCGCTGGTGAATTCCATTAAAGAGGATGAAAAAGATTTTCCGATCTCGGAACGTATCGACCGAAGATATCGCAGAGAACCTTATCGCCGGAAAGTGGTTCATGTGATGAAAAAGATCGAATATCTGCTGGATGCTCTATCTGGTGATAAAAAAGATATTCTGGAGAAATCTAAGAAGTACACTGCTGAAGAGTTTATTGCTGATCTTGAGTTGATCAAAGAAAGCTTAGCGGAAAACGGCCTTCCGGGGCTTTCAGAGCAAGGAAAGCTGCAGGATATGATTATCCGAGCCAGAACTTTTGGGTTTCACCTCAGTGGACTGGATATCAGGCAGCATAGTGGGTTGCATGAGGAAACGGTATCGGAATTGTTATCTCAGGCAAAAGTAATAGATAATTATGGTGAACTAAGTGAAGATGATAAGATTGAGGTCCTGGTTCAGGAGCTTTCAAATCCTCGTCCGCTGAGTCCGGCGAAAAGCGCTCGTTCTGAAGTAGCAAGTCGAGTTATGACGGTTTTCGAAGAAATCAGCGATATGCTGACTTTGAATCCTGAAATCTTTGGGAGCTATATCATCAGTATGACACACGGCATTAGCGATATGATGGAAGTGATGCTGATTGCTAAAGAAGTCGGGCTCTGGAGCTATTCCGGTGATAAAGTAGAAAGCGCGCTTGATGTAGTGCCACTTTTTGAAACCATTGAAGATTTAGAGAACAGTGCTGACTTGATGGGGCAGATGTACGAGCACGATCTGTTTTCCAAGCATCTAAAATCACGGGATAACTTTCAGGAAATTATGCTGGGCTATTCCGACAGTAATAAAGATGGCGGATACTGGATGGCCAATTGGGCACTGGACAAAGCACAGTATGAACTCGGTACCGTTTGTAGAAAATATGAAGTTGATTTCCGGTTATTCCATGGGCGTGGTGGAACGGTTGGCCGTGGAGGAGGGCAGTCTAATCAAGCGATTATAGCAATGCCTGCGGTTGCCAATAACGGAAGAATTAGATTTACCGAGCAGGGAGAAGTTATTTCATTCCGATACATGTTGCCATCCATTACTCACCGTCACCTTGAGCAGATTGTGAACGCAATGGCGAAAGTGACGATGGCGCAGTACTCGGAGTCAGCTGGATATCTACACGGCAAAGAAGAAGAGCGTGAAGTCATTAATACGCTTGCCGACGTTTCTATGAAAGCATACCGTGATCTTATTGATGATCCGGAATTCTGGGACTGGTATTCAGGAATCACTCCTATCGAGCATATTGGTAAGCTTCCAATTGCTTCACGGCCGGTTTCGCGGGGGTCGTCAGATTCAATGACTTTCGACTCTTTGCGAGCTATTCCATGGGTATTTGCATGGACACAAGTTCGATATAATACACCGGGCTGGTATGGAATTGGGGAAGGTTTGAAGGAAGCCTCAAAGCAGAATGACAAGACATTGGAAATTCTGAAAAAATGGAACAAAGAATGGACGTTTTTCCGAACAGTGTTGAATAACTCTCAGCGTGAAATGGCTAGGACACATCTGCCAACTTCGGATCTCTACAATAACGAACCATCAAAATTCCATACACAGTTAATTGAAAATTTCGAAGAAGCGGAAAATTGGATTACATCGATTACAGGGTATGATCATATTCTGGACCACAACAAAGTGATTCAGAATTCAATCTTATTCCGAAACCCGTTCACATATCCAATGAATATTATTCAGGCGGAATTGCTAAAGCGATGGAAAAAAGCAGACGAGAAGGAGCAAAAAGAGGATTTAACCGAAGTTTTATTCCTCAATATTAATGGAATTGCGGCTGCTATGCAGAGCACCGGGTAAGCGTTTTTGAATTATTAATTAACGTTACCTCGCCTGTTATTTAACCCGAAACGTGTTATTTTAGGAGTATGATGAACGACATAATTTCAAGCACCAATATTACTGTAAAACCAGTTAATGAGAGCCGAATAAACGAGGTTGATTTCGATAACCTGATTTTTGGCCGAAAGTTCTCTGACCACATGTTCGAAATGGATTATGTGGATGGAGAATGGAAAAAACCTGTTGTCAAACCCTATGGGGCCTTCGAGGTTACGCCAGCCATGAATGTGTTTCATTATGGTCAGGCTGTATTTGAAGGGATGAAAGCATTTTATGTGGATGAAAATACGGTCCACATTTTTCGCCCTGAAACCCATTTTGAGCGGTTCAATAATTCTTGTCGCCGAATGTGTATTCCAGAAACGGATTACGAAACATTTATTGAGGCACTTGAAACCCTGATTAAGATGGATAGCCAATGGATTCCAAAAAAATCAGGTACAGCGTTATATATCCGTCCATTTATTTTTGCTTCGGACGATCTATTAGCTGCCCGGTCATCTGATAAATTCACGTATCAGATTATTACTTCTCCGGTTGGTGCCTATTATGCAGAAGGTTTTAACCCTGTTTCCCTGACAACTACGGAAAACTACGTCCGAGCTGTTAAAGGCGGCACAGGTGAAGCGAAAGCGGCTGGTAATTATGCAGGAAGCTTTCTGCCGGCCCAAAAAGCCAAAGAAAAAGGATACACTCAGGTGCTTTGGTTAGACGCCAAAGAGCACAAATATATTGAAGAAGTGGGTACCATGAATATTCACTTTCTTATTGGCGATACCCTGATTACGCCAGCTTTGACGGGTTCGATTCTCCCGGGTGTAACTCGCCGTTCAGTTGTAGCTCTTGCCAAAGAGTGGGGATTGAATGTTGAAGAACGCCGCATAACGATTGATGAAGTGTTTAAGGCTTATGAAGATGGATCACTCAAAGAAATCTTCGGTTCAGGAACTGCTGCTGTAGTTTCTCCGGTGGGTTTGATTGACCATAAAGGTAAAACCATAGAGCTTGACCGTGAAAAGCCCGGCGAATTTGCTCAGAAATGCTTCGACAAAATTACCGACATACAGTATGGTCGGGCAGAGGATAAGTTTGGCTGGATCCATCCGGTAACCATTTAAGCATGAATGTTGACTGGCTGAAAATTATAGCGGTCGGTTCCGGTGGTTTCATTGGAGCTTCAGGCCGCTATTTACTTTCCCTTTTTGCACAGTCTAAATTTCCCGATAGTGAATTTCCTTATGGCACCGTTATTGTAAATATGCTGGGGTGTCTGTTAATAGGATTTTTAGCAGGATTATTTGAGTTGAAATCCTGGGCACATCCCGAATTCCGGCTTTTCATTTTTGTAGGAGTTCTGGGCGGTTTTACCACCTTTTCAACCTTCTCTCATGAAACTTTTCTGCTTTGGGAAAACGGAAAATTGTTGATGAGCTTTCTGAACATGGGACTTCAGATTACACTGGGGTTGGTTTTCGTTTGGATAGGGTATCAGCTACTTCGGTTGCTTAACTAATTGAATAGTCATCTCGCGGCGAATTCCCGAGATCTGGGTTTGTTTTTAAGTCTTGATCTATTTTTAATAATTAGATTCCTGCCTTCGCAGGAATGACAGAGTGAACAGAGCTGACAGCTTCAATCAATACCCTCTCTCTCGCTCTACCTCAAACATAAGATCCATACCCGAAAGTGCCCGCTTGTAGTTTTCTACAATAACATCAGCTGCTTCTTTTGCGGGAGTTATAGCAGCAATATGAGGAGTAATCATAATATTCTGACGATTCCAGAAGGGATGATTCTCAGGAAGTGGTTCTGTGTTGAAGACATCCAAGTATGCTCCATCAAGCTGCCCGGTATCTAACGCATAAATCAGATCTTCTTCCACCAGATGACTCCCACGCCCAACGTTGATTAGGAAACCAGGTTTTTGCAGTTTTTTAAAAAGCTCAAGATCAAGAATGCCATCGGTTTCATTAGTCAGTGGTAGTAAATTGACTAATATCTTTGAATGCTCCAGAAAAGAACTCAGTCCATCTTGTCCCGAGAAGGAATTAATACCATCCAGATCTTTTTGCGAACGAGACCAGCTATTGACAAGATAACCTTGACGCACTAGCTCTTGGGCAACAGCTTGCCCCATCTCGCCCATCCCCATAATCCCAACAGAGGAGCTGCTTTTTGGTATAGCGCTGTGTTGGGCCCATTTACCTGTCTGTTTTTGGCTGATATATTTTGGAATATGCAGCCGATAATTAGTAATGGCATTGAGTATATATTCAGCCATCTGATCTTTGAGAGAAGTAGTTACTAAACGGCAAATTCTCGTCGATTCGGGAAGATCTTCATCATCAAGTAAATGATTCAACCCAGCACCTAATGAGGAAACGGCTTTTAAGTTTGGGTAGCTGTCCAAAACGTGCTTTGGATGCTGCCAGCAAACGGCAAATTGTACTCGTTCCTTATTTTGGACACGAGGCCAAATTTCCACATCCAGGTTTGGATCTTTTTCTAATAATGCTTCTTTGAGAGAAGTGAAGTCCCGGTTTTTTGCTATAAGTAACAGCGACATGTTATAAAATATTTTTGTTGGGCTAAAAGATAGTGATTAGCTAATTACTACAAAGTGGGAATCTTAATGACCAATGACCAATGACCAATGACCAATGACCAATGACCAATGACCAATTAGGAATTGTTGTGTTTAGAAACATATTCTTTATACAATTCAACCAGCTCACTCATCATCATGGCAGTGGCACCCCAAAGTGGAACCCGATGGATATTCCAGAAGGGAACGTTGTATGGAGTGCCTCTTAAATCCCACTCATCTTCGATAAGCTTTTGTTCGGTGACTAAATCAGAAATGGGAACTGATATAATTTCGTCCACCTCGTTCGGATTAGGAGTGAATTCTTGCTCTTTTCGAATGAAGGCAATCACCGGGGTTACCATGTTATCAGAATGACCAACATAAAGAGGAGTGAGTTTCCCTACAATCTCAGCACTTTCTCTATCTAAGCCAATTTCTTCCTGGGCTTCACGTAAGGCTGTTTCTTCAATTGTTTCGTCACCTTCTTTTCCACCACCCGGGAAACTTAATTGTCCGCCATGATTTATTGACTGGGTTCTGAGGGTGAGAATAATCTCCAATTCACCATTCCACTCAATAAAAGGAACGAGTACGCTGCTGTTTCGAAAATCATCATGAGCGGGTTCGTAGTGAGTTCGGTTAGGCTTCCCATTTAAAGGATAGGGAGCCATGATTTTTTGGGCTACCCTTCCGGGAAGATCTTTCGATAACCGATGGTTAAGAAAATTATAAAATGAAGTCATGTGTTTTATTTTGAGGAAACAACATAAAAGAGTAGGATTGCATTTCAAAGCGTTTTCAAAGCTGAACACATGTCCGTACTTTTAAGGTTCTGAAAATTTACTATTAATCTGTTTTGAGTCACAAATATCATTCATGAGTAAAAAGCACAACGTATATGGCATTGGTAATGCCCTTGTAGATTTAGAATTTAAAGTCAGTCCGGAATTTCTTAAAGAACATGAAGTTAAAAAAGGACTGATGACACTGGTCGATGAAGACACCCAGCATCGCCTTATCGGTGCAATTGAGCATCATAAAACAGAGAAAAAGTCAGGCGGTTCGGCAGCCAATACAGTGATCGCAGTAAGTCAGTTTGGTGGAAAAGCCTTCTATTCTTGTAAAGTAGCAGCCGACGAGTTCGGTGATTTCTATTTAAAGGATATGGAAGATGCCGGTATCCCAACAAATTTTGACAGGCAAGAACGTGAGGCAGGCGTGACTGGAAAATGTCTGGTAATGATTACTGATGATGCCGATCGCACGATGAATACTTATTTGGGGATTTCATCCGGTTTGTCAACTAGCGAAGTGGATGAGCGGGCAATTAAAGATTCCGAATATGTCTATCTGGAAGGATATCTGGTGGCTTCAGAACCTGGGCTTGAGGCGATGAAAGAAGCCAAGAATATCGCAGAAGAAAATGATGTGAAAACGGCTCTGACACTTTCAGATCCATCTATTGTAGGTGCATTTAAGTCTCAGTTTAAAGATGTAATTGGTGCATCTGTAGATCTGCTTTTCTGTAATGAAGAAGAAGCCAAAGCTTTTACAGGGAAAGATGATTTGATAGAAGCACGCGAGATGTTGAAGCAGGAAGCTAAGCGCTTTGTCATTACCCAAGGCAAAAATGGTGCAATGATTTATGATGGAGACACCTTCATTGACATCGAGCCTTACGACGTGAAAGCAGTAGATACCAATGGAGCAGGCGATATGTTTGCCGGAGCTTTTCTTTATGGAATTACGAATGGTTTAGGATTTGCAAACTCAGGCAAATTAGCCAGCCTAGCTGGATCAAAGATCGTAGCACAATATGGTCCAAGACTAAAGTGGCACGAAGCACAAGAAATCCTTCACCAACTAAAATAAAACTATGACAGGAATTGAATTATTGGGATGGGCCGGTTTTGGAATTTTAGTGGCGGCCTGGATCCCTCAAACATGGGACACTATTAAACAAGGAAGTACCTCAATGAACATCGCGTTCATCATTATGTATTTTAGCTCAAGTTTGATGCTTACCATTTACTCTGTGATTACAGGTGATCCTATTTTTACCGCACTGAATGCACTTTTAACCATTGGAAGCGGCATTAATATGTACTATAAACTCTTCCCGCGAAAAGAATTATGAGACTCACAAAACTCGTATTAGCTTCTCAGAATCCTCATAAAATAGAGGAATTAGAACAAATACTAGGTCCACTGGGGATTGAAGTCCTTTCAACGAAGGACTTTCCCGAGCTGGAAGAAGTAGTTGAAGATCGCCCAACTTTGCAGGGGAATGCTCTTAAAAAAGCAGAGTATGTTGCAAGTTTTACAGGACTGCCTGCTCTTTCTGATGATACTGGTTTAGAAGTTGATGCCCTTGATGGTGCTCCGGGTGTTTATTCTGCCAGGTACGCCGGTAAAAATGCCAGCTATCAGGATAATGTAGATAGGCTGTTAAAAGAATTGGCCGGTAAAGAAAATCGTAAGGCCCGATTCAGAACGGTTGTAGCACTTGTGAATGGGTTGGAAGAATTTACTTTTGAAGGAGTCTGTCACGGAAAAATCACAACTGCTGAAAAGGGAGATAAGGGATTTGGATATGACCCTGTTTTTCAGCCGGATGGTTTTGAGAAAACTTTTGCTGAACTCCATTCAGCTATCAAAAATGACATTTCTCATCGCGGCAAAGCCGTTCAAAAATTTGTGGAGTTCCTGAAAAAATGAAAAGAAATGGAAGCCGGGTTTCGATAATCAGTATTCTTTTTCTGGCAGCCATGTCTCTGTTTTCATGTTCAAACTATCAGAATCCAAATAACTTCACAGATGTATTTATCGGAACGGGCGGGCATGGGCACACTTACCCCGGTGCTACCGTGCCTTTTGGGATGATTCAGCCCGGACCTGTTAACGGAACAGAAGGCTGGGATTGGACTTCTGGATATCACTACTCGGATAGCCTGATTGCCGGATTTACCCAAACTCATTTAAGTGGAACCGGAATCGGGGACTTAAATGATATCCTCATCCAACCGGTAAATGGTTATGAAGATTTTGAGATAGATTCAAAATATCCGGATAAGCCTTTTTATACTTCAAAATTCTCACACCAGTATGAGAAAGCTGTTCCGGGTTACTACAGCGTTTTGCTTCAGGATTTTGACATCAATGCAGAGATGACCGCTACAGATCGGGTCGCAATGTACCGGTTTACCTACCCTGATTATGAGAACCGTTCTTTAATTATAGATCTCGGCTTTCGAATAAACTGGGATACTGTTGATTCCTCCAGAGTTGATAGTGTTGATGAAAACACGATTACCGGCTACAGGATGTCCTCGGGCTGGGCGAAAGATCAGCGGGTATATTTTGCGATGGAGTTCTCAGAACCTTTTAAGATTGGTCATTCAGAATCTCTGTTGGATACGGAGCAAGATGACTCAGTAGTTACAAGATGGGAAAGAGTTCAAATTGATTTCAAAAACCGAAGCGAGAAAATACTGGCCAAAGTAGCCATCTCTTCAGTAAGCGAAGCAGGTGCATTGAAAAATCTTTCCACCCTTAAAGAATGGGACTTCGATGAAACCCGGATTTTTGCTGAAATGGCCTGGCAAAAAGAGCTGGAGCAAATCAAGGTGACAGGAGGTAGAGACCGTAAAACAAAATTCTATACAGCTCTGTATCACACCAAAGTTGCACCGGTTTTATATTCTGATGTTGATGGAAAGTTCAGGGGCGGAGACGGCAAGGTCTATCAGGATTCTACATACCAACGCCATACGGTTTTTTCTTTATGGGATACTTTTCGGGCACAACATCCACTACTTACCATAACCAACCCGGATCGGGTAAATGATCTGATAAATACTATGCTCGATTTCTATCAGGAGACAGGATATTTACCGGTTTGGGAGCTCCACGGAAATGAAACGAATACGATGACGGGCTATCATGCCGTACCCGTAATCCTTGATGCTTACCAAAAAGGATATCGTGGCTTTGATGCTGAACTCGCTTTCGAGGCTATGAAAGCCAGCGCAATGCAAGACCATCGCGATACCGATTTATACAGGAAGTACCAATATGTACCCTCAGATTTAGGTCATGAATCGGTGACCAAAACTCTGGAATATGCTTACGATGACTGGTGTATTGCACAAATGGCATTCCTTTTAGAAAAAGAAGCAGAGTACGAACATTTTATAGTGAGATCGGGATTTTGGCAAAATTTGTATGATGAGGAAACAAAATTCATGCGGGGTAAAACAGCCGATGGAAATTGGATAACCCCTTTCGACCCCCTGCAATCTATTCACAACCAAAGCCCGAATTATACTGAGGGAAATGCGTGGCAACATAGCTGGTTTGTTCCTCATGATGTGGAAAGACTTATCAACAAAATAGGTGGGGATAAAGCGTTCATTTCCCGTTTAGATTCTATGTTCAATATGCCTTCTGTGTTAACCGGAGAAGATATCTCACCAGATATTTCTGGTATGATTGGACAGTATGCGCATGGAAATGAACCGAGTCACCACATAGCGTATTTATATAATTTTGCAGGAGCTCCATGGAAAACCCAGAAGCTGGTTAGTCAAATTATGGACAGCCTATATACTATCGAACCAGATGGACTGACGGGCAACGAAGACGCAGGGCAAATGTCTGCATGGTATGTACTCAGCTCAATGGGTTTTTATCCTGTTAATCCGGCAAACAGTGTTTACGTATTGGGAAGTCCGCGTTTTGAAGAAGTTGAGATCACTTTGCCGGGGGAGAAAAGCTTTAACATTCGGGCTGAGAAATTGAATGATCAAAATGTGTACATTCAGTCAGTAAAATTAAATGGTGAGTCTCTTCAGAGAAGTTATATAACTCATGCTGAGGTCGTGAGTGGAGGCGAGTTGATTTTTGAGATGGGAAGTAGTCCAAATAAAGAATGGGCGAAAAAGAAAGATCAGCGACCACCTAATATGGTATATAATAACTGAGAGTGAAAACGGATACCCATCCATAAAAGATAGAAAGATGATAAATCGAAAGAGTTTTTTAAAAACATCGCTATTGGCAATAGCGCCTTTAAACTTTTCGGGACTGCTAAAGGAAAAACCAAAAAAAGGGAAGAAGCCCGTTGTAATTTCAACCTGGCACACAGGAACCGACGCCAATAAAGCAGCTTGGGAAGTGCTATCGAAAGGAGGTTATGCTTTAGATGCCGTAGAAAAAGGAGTTATGGTTGAAGAGGCAAACCCCAAGAATATAACGGTAGGTTACGGTGGACGCCCGGATCGGGATGGAAATGTGACCTTAGATGCTTGTGTGATGAATGAAGATGGAAACTGTGGAGCTGTAGCATTCTTGCAGGATATCATGCATCCAGTTTCTGTAGCCCGTAAAGTGATGACCGAAACCCCGCATAGCTTACTGGTAGGTGTAGGTGCTAAGAAATTTGCTTTAGAGCAGGGGTTCAAAGAGACGAATCTATTAACCAAGAAGTCTGAAGAAGAGTGGGAAGAATGGCTCAAGAATTCTGAATATGAGCTGGAAATAAATGTTGAAAACCACGACACCATCGGAATGTTGGCTTTAGATGAAGATGGAAGAGTTTGTGGAGCTTGTACCACAAGTGGAGCAGCTTATAAGATGAATGGAAGGGTTGGTGATTCTCCAATTATTGGTTCGGGCTTATTTATTGATCCAAAAGTTGGTGGTGCTGTAGCCACTGGAGCCGGAGAGGAAGTAGTAAAGACCGCTGGGAGCCATTTAGTAGTGGAGATGATGCGAGCCGGACATTCTCCCGAAGAGGCTTGCAAAATTGCCATTGAGCGAATTTTAGAACGTTATCCCGGGGACCCCAAAAAAATACAGGTAGGCTATATAGCTTTGAATAATGAAGGTGTTTACGCCGGTTACAGTATTCAGGAAGGCTTTGATGTATCAGTTTATAATGCTGATGGTAACCGAGCTGAACCAACTGAATATCTAATATAAGCCGGATACTCAATGCAATTCTCTCCCATCGATTATATCGTTATTGTAGTATATCTGGTGGGAGTGGCAATTCTTGGACTGAAATCATCCGGTAAGCAAACTTCAAATAAAGACTACTTTTTAGGTGGTGATGGGATCCCATGGTGGGCTGTTTTGTTTTCCATTGTGGCCACTGAAACAAGTACGCTCACCTTTATCAGTATTCCTGCTGTGGCTTATGGCGGCAACCTTACTTTTTTGCAAATTACGGTGGGTTATATCATTGGGCGGGTGTTTGTAGCACTTTTCTTTTTGCCTAAATATTATGAAGGTGATCTGCTCACTGCCTATACCTTCCTTGAGAAGCGGTTTGGTGATGGCATGCGGAATGCTGCCAGTACTACTTTCATGATTACCCGACTGCTGGCCGACGGTGTTCGGCTATTTGCAACGGCTATTCCTTTAGCCATTATTTTGAGATTGGGCGGAGCTTTTTCTGGCTGGGGTGACTTAGAATTATACATCGTTTCTATTTGTGTGATTACAGCCATTACCCTCATCTATACCTTTTTTGGAGGGATTAAAGCTGTTGTATGGATGGACTTCGTTCAAATGATTGTGTACATCGGGGGGGCATTTATTGCAGTTGGTGTTCTGTTGGGGAATTTACCTGCCGGATTTGAACTGCCATCCGAAAAGCTCCAACTCATCAACCTTGGGTTTGATATGAGCTTTAAAGAATTTATAGCTCAGCCTTACACTCTTATTACAGCCATTGTTGGAGGCGCTGTTTTCTCGCTTGCTTCTCATGGAACGGATCAGCTATTGGTGCAGCGAGTGCTTGCAACACGTGATTTAAAGTCCGGCCAGAAAGCAATGATCTGGAGTGGGGTTTTAGCAGCTTTGCAATTTGCTCTTTTTATGGGGATTGGCTTACTGCTCTTTATGTTTTATGAGGGAATGTCAGCTACCGATATGGGATTGGCAACTACGGATGAAGTCTTTGCAAAATTCATCGTAGAGCAGCTTCCGGTGGGCATCTCGGGTCTTATTGTAGCTGCATTGTTTGCGGCTGCTATGAGTAGCCTGAGTTCGTCTCTGAACTCCCTGGCATCTTCAACCACCTTTGATTTGTATAAGCCCTATTTCGGTAAAGACAATAACGAAGCCGAAGACTTATCTATTTCCCGCAAAATTACGATGGGGTGGGGTGTGATTCTAACTGCCTCAGCAATTTTCTTTGCGGTGCTTCAGCTGCAGGGTGGCGAGCGCCCAGCTATTGTAGAGCTTGGGTTGGGGATAGCATCATACACTTACGGCGGATTATTGGGAGCGTTCTTACTTGGGATGTTTTTCCCCAAGCCCGATAAAACCGATGCCATGATTGGGTTTTTCTTTGGGCTGATCTCATTGCTATTCATGGTTCAGGGGCCTATTCAAAATATCTTACCGGGGGATGGCTTAGCCATTGCCTGGCCACTTTACACCTTGGTCGGCTCAACAATTGTGGTTATTGTAGGCTCACTTTCAGCAAGAATTAGAGGATCGAAAAATGGATAGTAACAAACAGTTGATTCATAAACTTTACTTAGCACTCAAAGAGCAGGATGCCAAAACCATGCTGAGTTGCTATCACGAAAAAGCCACTTTTAAAGATCCTGTATTTGAACTTCATTCAAAAAGTGAAATTGATGATATGTGGACGATGCTTTGCAGTCGTGCCAAAGAGTTTGAGCTTACTTTTGATGAAGTAGAAGCTGATGATTCAACCGGTTCAGCACATGTAGAAGCCAAATATCTATTTTCAGCTACCGGCCGTAAAGTTCACAATAAAATTGATGCTAACTTCCAGTTTCAGGATGGACTGATTATCGAGCATAGAGATTATTTTGATTTTTGGCGATGGAGCAGGTACGCTTTGGGCCTGCCCGGGTATTTGCTTGGCTGGACTCCATTTCTGCAAAAGAAAGTGCAAAAAGAAGTCCGCAATAGCATGGAGAAGTTTAGGGGATAATTTCTTAGAAAGACTGATATCCTGACTGGCAGCGAATGTTTTATTTGTCATAATTGTAATACTATCAAACCACAAAAAGATAGAAATATGGCACATACACTCAAGATAAAAGACATTCAGAACGTAACGCACGACGTAAAAAGCTTCACTATTGAAAAACCGGATGGCTACGATTTTGAGCCGGGGCAGGCCACGGAAGTAGCTATTGATAAAGATGGATGGAGAGAAGAGAAACGTCCATTTACCTTCACTTCTCTGCCTGAAGATGATGAGCTTGAATTCACCATAAAGATTTATCCAGAGCATGACGGAGTAACCGAGCAGATCGGGAAGCTGGAAGTTGGAGATGCTTTCTTGGTTGATGATGCTTGGGGAACCATTCAGTACGACGGCGAAGGAGTCTTTATAGCAGGTGGGGCTGGAGTAACACCATTTATAGCTATTCTGCGAGATCTTAACAAAAATGGTGAGATCGGAAATAACACCCTCATCTTTTCCAACAAAACAGAAAAGGATATTATCCTGCAAAAAGAATTTGAGGATATTCTGGGGAATCAGTTCATCAATGTGATTACAGATGAAGAACCATCGGGAGACCATGTTTTCTTAGATGGATTTATCGATAAGGAATTTCTGGCTTCACTAATTAATGACTTTGATCAGCCGTTTTACGTATGTGGTCCAGGTCCTTTTAATGATGCGATTATGGGATATTTGAAAGAGCTAGGGGCCGACCCGGAAGCATTAGTTTTTGAGGAGTGATATAATCCTTTATCAAGATTTGAGTAGTCTTTCTGACCATCTTTGTTCCTTCCCTACTTCGCTGGCTCTTGCAAGGAAGGAGAAGCCTAAAAGAGAGCTGGAGTAGATTCTTCTTTAAGTATCAAAAAATAGAATCTGCTATTGATTGATGAGAGGCGTCCTCTTTCCCTTTTCAAAGGGAAAGAGACAGAGATAGGGTTTTGAGAAGTAGGCTTAAGCTGTATTCAATGGCAACCCTGCATTTAAATGCTTTTATTAGTGAGACAATCAAACTCACTCATTTACTTATAAATTTATGCGACAGAAGCTGCTCAGTGAAGGCGCCAAGGAACTTTCTTATGAAATCCGTGAGATTGTTAAGAAGGCAAATATCCTTCAGAAGGAAGGCGTTGAAATCACCTGGGAGAACATCGGCGATCCCATCCAGAAAAATGCCAAAGTACCCGAATGGATAAAAGAAATTATCCAAGATTTAGCAGCAGATAACATCACCTATGGATACAGTGATTCAAAGGGAGAACTTGAAACCCGAGAATTTCTTGCAGCCAGAAATAATGAGATGGGTGGAGCTCAAATTACCGCCGATGACATCCTCTTTTTTAATGGGTTGGGTGATGCCATCTCAACGCTCTATCAATATTTAAATTCTACATCCCGTGTTATAGGACCCTCTCCGGCTTACTCAACACATTCTTCCGCGGAAGCTGCGCACGCCAACCACAAGCCGCTAACGTATAAATTAGATCCGGAGAACAGCTGGTATCCGGACATGGAAGACTTGCGGAATAAAGTGGAGTTCAACCCGAATGTAGTAGCTATTCTGCTCATCAATCCGGACAACCCGACCGGGATGGTATATCCAAAAGAGATTCTGGATGGCATAGTGGCTCTGGCTAAGGAGTTTGACTTGATGCTGATTTCAGATGAAATCTATCATCACATCACCTATAACGGTGCCCGTTCATATGCTCTTTCGGAAGTTATTGATGATGTGCCAGGTATTGCGATGAAGGGAATTTCAAAAGAAATGCCATGGCCGGGTGCAAGATGTGGATGGATTGAATGCTATAATCGTGATAAAAGCTCTGAGTTCGATCAATTATGCAATGCGCTTGACGATGCAAAGATGATTGAAGTTTGCTCAACGACGCTTCCCCAAATGGCGATCCCAAAAATTTTGGGTGATCAGCGTTTTACTGAATACCGTGATGCTTTGAATAAAAAAATAGGATGGCGCAGCACCTTTATTGCCGATACCCTTTCGGAAGTGCCCGAATTAATTATTAATAAAACCTATGGGGCTTTCTACAATACCATTGTTTTCAAGGAAGGGGTTTTGAAAGATAATCAGTCACTCGAAATAGAGAATCCGGTGGTTAAAAAGAAAGTAGAGGATTGGGTAGAAGGTGTACCGCTCGATTTTCGATTTGTCTATTATTTATTAGGGGCTACAGGTATCTGCGTGGTTCCTATCTCTTCTTTTTGCTCAAATTTGCTCGGATTTAGGGTTACACTGTTGGAGGAAGACGAAGAGCTTCTCAAAAAGACCTTTACGCAAGTCCGTGATTCTATTCGGGAATACCTCGATTCTTAGGCGATAATACGGGCTAAAATAGCCCTAAAACCGAAATTCGCAACCGAGTAGTTATTTTCTTTTCTTTGAGAGCAATCATCAATGAATGAAAACATGACGCACGGCACGCACAACGCGGTTTATGATCCGCGAAATGAAGATGTACTGATTTACGTGAACGGGGAGCTTTTCCCTCGTAACGAAGCCAAGATCTCTGTTTTTGACAGCGGCTATTTGGTAGGTGATGGAGTGTGGGAAGGATTCCGCCTTCACAAAGGCGTATTGGTTTTTCTAAAAGAACATTATGACCGTCTTTTTCAGGGAGCCAAAACAGTCGGCATGGATTTGAAGATGTCGCGTGAAGAAATCACCGAAGCCATATGGAAAACACTGGATGCCAATGAGATGAAAGATGGGGTCCACGTTCGGTTGATGTTTACAAGAGGAATTAAAAAGACGCCGTCACAAGATCCCCGACTGACCGTTTCTGGCCCAAATTTGGTTATAATAGCCGAATACAAAAAAGCCGATCCTGAAAGCCGTGATCGGGGCGTTACTTTATTTACCAGTACCATACGTCGCGGTTCACCCGACTATCTTGATCCAAGACTGAACTGCCACAGTAAGATTCACGAAGTGCAGGCATTGGTTCAAGCATTAGAAGCCGGCGCAGATGAAGCGTTGATGCTGGATATAAATGGATTTGTATCAACATGTAATGCCACCAACTTTTTTATGATAAAAGATGGCGAGGTCTGGACCTCGACCGGTCAGTATTGCATGAATGGTATTACTCGCGGTAAAGTTATTGAAGTTTGTGAAGAAGAAGGGATTCCCTGTTATCAAAAGAATTTTTCGTTGTTTGATGTATATGGAGCAGATGAAGCTTTTGTAACTGGAAGTTTTGGCGGGCTCACTCCCGTTACAGAAATTGATGGACGTACTATTTCAGAATCTGGTCCCGGAGAATTAACTCAACGCTTACAGAAGTTGTATGAAGAAGCGATTGAGCAAGGAGTGAACAAAGTAAAAGTGTAACCATTTAATATAATGTAGTTGCCCCAAAGTAGAATGAAGTTGAGTGGGCAATTCAAATAAGGAAAACAGAACATATGTTAAAGACAAAACGAATTTGCTTGTGGAGCGGTCCACGAAACATCTCAACGGCGCTGATGTATTCATTTGCACAGCGCAGCGACTCCACCGTATTTGATGAGCCGCTTTACGCTCATTATCTATCTTCAACGAATGCGGCTGAGTACCACCCCGGTGCTAAAGAAGTGCTTGAAAGCCAGGAAAATGATGGCCAAAAAGTGGTCGATGAAATATTCTTGGGAGATTACGACACGCCAATCGCATTCTTTAAAAACATGTCTCACCATTTGGTGAACCTTGACTGGGATTTTCTCGGTGAGATGGTTAATGTGATATTAACACGTCCGCCCAAAGACATGCTCCTTTCTTACGCTAAGCATGTTAAAAACCCAACAATGCAGGATGTGGGTTATGAGAAGCACTTAGAGATAGTTAAATATCTGCATGCTATCGATAAGAAGCCTTTGATTGTTGACTCTAAAGATATCCTGCAGTATCCACAATCACGCTTACGGGAACTGTGTGGAACATTGGGTATTCCTTTTGATGAAGGTATGCTGAAATGGCCTGCGGGACCACGAAAAGAAGATGGAGTGTGGGCGAAGCATTGGTATCACAATGTGCACCGTTCAACAGGCTTCCGGTCTTATAAGTCAAAAAATGAAGAACTCCCTGAAAACCTGAAAGAACTGCATGATCAGTGCCAGGAAGCGTACGAAGAACTGCTCGAGTTAGCTTAAGTCAGAGGTTTTGATCTTTTTGGATACGGCGCAGGGCGACAAATCCAGTGGTCAAAGTACAAATTATAGCCCTCGTTCCGACGCTCTGCGTCGGAACGAAAAAGCAACGTTATTCAATAAAACAGAAAACCCCAGCTTCAAGCCGGGGTTTTTTAGTTTCAAATATTTTGAAAAGGGTTAGAGTACAATCGTCTCTGTACGCTTAGGTCCGGTTGAAATAATAGTAAACTTCACGCCTAAATATTCTTCAACAAAAGAAATATAAGACTGTGCAGTTGCCGGTAATTTGTCCCAGTCGGTAACGCCTTCGATAGAGTTCTTCCATCCCGGAAGGGAAGTATAGACCGGCTCAACATTTCTTATATCTTCTAGCGAAAGAGGATAGACATCCGTCTCTTCGCCATTTAATTTATAGGCCGTGCAGACTTTGATTTCCTCAAAGCCGTCCATTACATCCATTTTTGTTAGCGTAAGCTCGTTGATGCCATTCAGTTGAACAACATATTTCAAAGCTACTAAATCAAGCCAGCCACAACGGCGAGGTCGCCCGGTGGTTGCTCCAAACTCAGCTCCTTTTTTGCGAAGCTCTTCGCCGGTTTCATCCAACAGCTCGGTAGGGAAAGGGCCGTTTCCGACACGGGTACAATACGCTTTGGTGATTCCCATCACTTTATCGAGTGCTGTAGGAGGAATTCCTGATCCGGTACATGCACCGCCTGAAGTAGGTGATGAAGATGTAACATATGGATAGGTTCCGTGATCTACATCCAGCATGGTGCCTTGAGCACCTTCAAGCAGAATAGACTTGCCATTCTTGATGCCTTCATGCATCAGGTTTGTTGTATTGCAGATGTAAGGCTCCAGCGTTTTGATGGAGTCTTCCAGTTCAGCCAGCAAGTCATCAGTGCTAAGAGTAGGCTCTTTGTAGAGATTTTCAAGCGCAAAGTTGATGTCTTTCAGATTCTGATCAATTTTCTCACGAAGTACATCGCGATCAAGCAGATCTACCATACGAATACCAACGCGGGAAACTTTACTGACATAAGCCGGGCCGATTCCTCGTCCCGTGGTGCCGATAGCGTCACCGCCCCTGCGTTTTTCTTTGAGTTGATCAAGCAATTTATGGTAGGGGAGAATAACATGTGCAGTTTGGCTGATGAAGAATCGCCCTTCAAGGCTGAAGCCCATCTCCTTAACACCGTTGATTTCTTCGACCAGTGCAATAGGGTCTATAACAACACCATTGCCAATTACGCAGTTGGCATCACCATTAAAAATTCCAGAAGGAATAAGGTGCAGAACTACTTTTTTGTCGTCGAATTTAAGGGTGTGCCCGGCATTAGCTCCACCTTGAAAGCGAACTACATAATCAGCCTTATTGCTGAGGAGGTCAACAATTTTGCCTTTCCCCTCATCACCCCATTGTGCTCCTATAACAACTCTTGTACTCATAATGTGTCAATAAAAAAGGGGTGCAAAACACCCCTTAGATTCAATTTTTGTTTAAATATCACTCTTCAAAAGATTCAGCGGCTTCTTCTACAGATTTGTAGTGTTTGAAGACGGTGATCAATTTAGTGACAATCAACAGGCTTTCGATCTTATCGGTAGCATTTGCAATGCGAAGATCACCACCAGCTTTGCGCATGGTAGTAAGGGCTCCAATGAGCATACCAAGACCTGAGGAGTTCATAAATTTCACTTTACCAAGATCCACAACAATATTGGTTTTATCGCTGTCGATTAGTTCGTGAAGTTTCTCGTTCAAGCTAACGGCATCAGGGCCACCCATTACGTTTCCCTTGAATTCGATAACTACACTGCTGTAGCGTTCTGATGTATTAAAGCTCATAGATTTCCTGTTGTTTTAGTTTTAAGATTTTTGTGTACGTGCTTCAAGTTCAACAACCAACGAGCTGGCTACAAATAGCGAACTGTAAGTACCAAGTACAATACCGATTAAGAGTGCAAAAGAAAAGCCTTTCAACACTTCACCGCCGAAAATAAACAGCACAGTTACCACAAACAAGGTAGTTATAGAAGTTATGACTGTACGGCTAAGCGTGTCGTTAAGACTTTTGTTTACCATGGGCATAAAATCCATTCCTTTGTGCACATTGGAGTTCTCACGAATACGGTCAAATACTACTACCGTATCGTTCAATGAGTAACCCACAATAGTCAGGAAGGCGGCAATAATAGCCTGATCTACCTGAAGGCTGAATGGAACCAAATCTCCCAAAATGGTAAATATACCAAGTACAATTACAACATCATGGATAAGGGCTGCAACAGCACCTGCTGAAAAGGTCCAGTTACGGAATCGAATCAGGATGTAGAGGAAGATAATCACCATGGCGTAGATAACAGCCTGGAGAGCACCGGACTTGAGATCTTCCGCAAATCGGGGCCCTACCACATCAGTTTTAATAACAAGGAAGGGGTTATCCGGGTACAACTCGCTTACTGTTGAGGTAATTATTTGCTGTACTTCATTAATAGGTTGTTCATTGTCGGTACGGATGAGGATCTCACTTTCAGAACCGAACAGTTTAAGTTCTGGAGTAGCTCCAAGTGGCTCGGAGAGATTCGATCTCATGTCAACAACACTTACGGGGTTTTCGAAATCAAGAACGAATTCTTTTCCGCCTTTGAAGTCGATGCCGTACTGTAGTCCTTTGGTTAAAATAGCACCAACAGAAGCTAAGAACAGGACTGCTGAAACGATATAGGCAATCTTTCTTGCTCCGTTAAAGTCAAAATTAGGGGTTTCAAACCATCTCATAATATTTATTCCTTTAGTCGTTTAAATTTCTTTTGTATTAACCGAAGCTTACTGCGCTTTGCTTGGCTTGAGTTAGGTAATCAACAACAACACGTGTGATTACAATAGCGCTAAATAAGGAGGCTACAATACCGGCCATCAGTGTAACCGCAAAACCTTTGATAGGACCTACTCCAAAACTGAATAGGATGATACCCACAAAGAAGGTGGTTACGTTGGCATCAACAATAGCACTCATAGCATTGGCATAACCTGCTTCAATTGAGGCCTTAAGCGTTTTACCGGTGCGCTGTTCTTCACGAATTCGGTCAAAGATTAGCACGTTGGCATCTACCGCCATACCAATGGTTAATACAATACCAGCTATACCAGGAAGGGTTAGCGTGGCTTTGAAGGCAGCTAAAATTCCAAGAATGAAAACGATATTAAGCAGGAGTGCGATATCAGCAATTCCACCACCGGTTCGGTAATAGATAATCATGAATATGGCAACAACACCTAATCCAAATAGGATAGAGTTTAAACCGGCCTGGATAGATTCAGCTCCTAAAGTTGCACCTACCGTACGTTCTTCAAGAATTTCGAGTGGGGCAGGAAGCGCACCTGAAAGCAGGATGTTAACCAAATCCTCAGCTTCATCAACACCGTCTAATCCAGTAATGGAAGAACGACCGTTTGAGATTTTGGTTTGTACGTTAGGATATGAGAATACGTATCCATCCAATACAATAGCTACCGGCTTACCAATGTTAGCACCTGTAATTCTGCCCCATTTTCGGGCACCTTCACTATTCATGCTCATTGATACTTCAGGCACGTTAGTGGCAGGATCGAATTGCACGGTGGCTGCTTCAATAACATCACCGGTTAGCTCGATTTGAGTTCTTACACCAATAAGCTGGTAAAGATCTTCTCCGCCTTGCCCGGGAAGTGGGCTTGCGCTCCACATCATAGTTGTACTTCTCGGCATGAAGCGGCTTACAGCATCAGCAGTCAGCAGGTCCATCACGCGTGAAGTATCGTCAGCTGTAGCGTATCCAACTAAATAAGGGCTTTGAGCCGGCACCAACACTTCTTCTAAAGGATTGAATTGATTGGTTGCGGCCGTGTCAGCTGTGTCAGAATCTGATTGGAAATTGTCGTAATACTCGTAAACTGAATTTACAAAAGAACGAAATTCCTGAGCATCAGCAGCCAGGCGGAATTCAAGACGTGCTGTTCCTTTTAGGAGACTACGTACACGTTCTTTGTCTTCCACACCAGGAAGCTCAACCACGATTCGGTTGTTGCCTTGCTTTACAATAGAAGGCTCAGTTACACCGTAGCGGTCAACACGGGTACGGATAATTTCTATAGCACGATCAAGTGCAGATGTGCGCTGTGCTTTGAGGAAAGTCGCAATTTCTTCATTTGAAGAACGGCGAGTGATATCCATCGCGTCATTTCTGTAATAACGGCTAAGTCTGGCATCAGGATCTCGTGATTCAAATTCAGCAACCATCTCATCAATGAAATCTGAATCGTTTTCTAGTGATCGTTCTGCTGCTACGTCAATGACGTCATTAATTAACTCGTCGGCATCTTCACCCGCTAATTCGCGAATGAGCTGAGGTACGCCAACTTCAAGCGTTACGTGCATACCACCCTGAAGGTCAAGACCAAGAGATAGAATGTTTGAGCGAAGTTCTTCCAGCTTTTGCTGGTTGTCTTCCTTGTACTGAGCTTCTTCGGAAGGACTAAGTTCTTCCATATAATTTTGCTCTAAAGACCATAAGATCGTTGGGTACAGGTAGAACAGTGTTAGGGCTAAAAACGCCACTATACAACCGATTTTAAATCCGTTTCCTTGCATAATTTTGTGTATTTGTAGTTGGTTAGATAAAAGTTTGAATAAAAGGGAATTGTAAGCCGGGAGGTTATTTCACTCAGAGCTCACAAATAAAAAAAAGTAAGAGGGGATAGCCTATGGCGCACCGATAGCCGTGCCGCCTGAAAGGGGAGAAATATTGAAATTCAATGCTTCAGAAGCAGGAGTTGCTACTGAACCTGATAAAACCAGGGTGTTAAAAGTCTTTTGTTTTTGAAGGTCGTGTCCAGCAAAAGCTAATCCATCAATAGGAAGTATAGAGTGTGGTTTGGCCTGCTTAACGATAACGGCTTTACCCATTCCTGAAGAGGACTGATAAGCATTCCATTCTTTAAGAAGTAACTGGAAGACCTCATTTTCGTCTTTGGACTGAGCGTCGACCGGAAGTTCGAAATCATCCGAATGTGCTTTTACGAGTGCAGAAGCCTTACGAATAATGGACTCTAACTCATCATTGCTGCTCTGTAGATCCTTTATCTGGTCATAAACAGAAGCATTATTGCCCGTCTTCAAATTAGATTGAAGCCAGCTGGTAAATGCATCATGGTCAGCTTGCTCACTAACAGGCTTCATAAAATAAAGCACCATTCCTGCAAGCAACAGGCATACATTAACCGTTCGGGCGATATGTGTGCGGAAAAATTCCATTGGGCGCAAAATATAACGAACTAAACACCAATAATGAACTGAAAATTATGTTCGATATCAGAGATTCGAAAACTAAGATTACATGGCTTTTATGAGAATAAGCCTTTGGTAATAGCAAAGCGAACTGCGGATGCCCGGGAGTGAACATGAAGCTTTTTGTAGATACTCTTTATATGCACCCTAACGGTGTGTGGACTTATAAAAAGTCGATCAGCCAGAAGTTCGGCAGTTAGGTCATCTACAATACCTTCCAGGATATCCATTTCCCGATCGGTGAGGGAGAACTCTGCTTGTACTTCTTCTTTTTTCTTTGATTTACTCTCTTGAACATTCTGTACGTACATCATCAGCTTGGAAGCAATTTTTGGAGATAGAGCTGCTCCGCCGTCCATAAGCTCTTCCATGGCATCAACATACTTTTGGATCGGATCGTCTTTGAGTAGATATCCGGAAGCACCTGCATGGATAGATTGAAATATCTTGTCCTCTTCCTCAAAAACCGTTTGAATAAGTATATCGATCTCCGGATAAGCAGCTTTGATTTCACGAGTTGCTTCGATGCCAGATTTACCGGGCATTTCAATGTCCATCAAAATGATCTGAGGCCGCATGCTGTCGGGTAACCTGTTGAGCATGTCCATGCTTTCCCGGGCATTGGTGGCATGCATCACAATTTGCAGGTGATCATAAAAAGATAAGCGGGTTTTTAACCGCTCGGCTACTTTTAACTGATCTTCAACTATTCCTATTCGTATATCCATTGCACAAAAGAACGTATTTAATAGGCTAAGGTAAATACCTTAATCAGGGTATATCAGGGATGGAAAGAGTGATCTGGGTTTCCTGTCCAGGACTACTTTCAACCTGTAAATCAGCCCTCATACTATCAGCCCTTTTTTGCATATTGATGAGTCCGTAGCCGTTGTTTTTCGACTTCTCAACGTCAAAACCGGAGCCATTATCCTTGATGATAACATTTAAGCCACTGTCATTTTGCTCGAAAAGAATCTGAAGGCAATCCGCGTTGGAGTATTTTTTTGCATTATTCAGTGCTTCCTGAATAATCCGCATGAGGTTTAAAGAAAGGGTTGGATTCAGACTGATTGATTTTTCTACGTTAGACACGACCTCTCCCTTCATGTCTCCAAGATATCGCTGCTGTTTGCCAACGTATTCCTTGATGTGATCGAGAAACTGGGAGAAGTCAATTTTGTCTTTATCCATAAGCCAGATAGTTTCTCGTAAATCGGCCATAGCACTTCGGGCATCCGTATCTAGAGCCGATAGGATTTTTACCGCTTCATCTTGCTGGTCTTTCTGAATATGCAAATTCCCAATTTCGATTCCGGTTATCAGGTTTGAAATTTGAGACCCTACGTTATCGTGCAGATCTCTGGAAATCCGTTCCCGCTCTTTGTGGATCTTATTCTCCATTTCTGCTTTTGCTAACTGAATCTGGAGTTCATTCTCCCGCTCAACATTTTTCCTTTTAATTTTCTGTTGGCGCAGAATCATGCCGGATATAAAAAACCCTACAAATAAAGCACTTGCCAGTGCGCTAAGAATCCAGTTCTGTTGCCTTACTTTCAATTGCTCAGAGCTTAATTCTGCCTGCTTGATTGCTAATTCCTTTTCCTTCTGTTCTGTTTCGAATTGAACTTCAAGTTCAGCTAGCCGAGCATCGGTACTTTCGTTTACTCTTTCTTCCCGAAAAGAATTAAACAATTTTTGATAATGCAGAGCTGAGTCATACATCGCCTTTGATTCAAAAAGTCCGGCTAGCTGGTTAAAATTATGTTCTGCCAAATGATGGTAGTCGATGTTTAATGCCATTTGTAGCGAGGACCGGAAATTGTCAAAAGAAGATTCTACATCGCCTTGTTCCTGGTATAGAGAAGCAATGTTTGTAAGATCAATGGCCATGCCGGAAGAATCTTTCATTTGACCTTTTAAACGAAACGATTCCTGAAGATAGCCGATAGCCTGTTCGTAGTCTTCTAATTCTTGGTAGGCATTGCCTAAATATCCATATGAATAAGCAATCCCCAGGGTGTCTTTATTTTGGACTTTTATATCGAGTGATTGGTTCACAAAATAAATGGCGCTATCTACTTGAGACTGATTGAGCTTAACAATGCCATAATTGTTATAAGCATCTGAAAGCTCACGAGATTGTGGAAATGCTCTCAATAACTGAATACCACGCTGCATAAAATACTCAGCTCGGTCCATATCTCTTCTCCTAACGCCCCAGCCAAGTTCAGCAAATCCATCTCCGGCTTCCAAAAGCATATCAAGTTCTTCATATAAGCTGATGGATCTTATTCGATATTCAATGCTTTCGTCCCAGTCTCCCAAGTAGCTTTTGGCGATCGACATGTTTGCCAGAATCTCAGCTACTGCTTCCTTCTCATCTTCTGATTCAGCCAAAAGCTGGGCTTCATATAAAAAGGTGAAAGCTTCCTCAGGTTTACTCGTGATGTACTGAAAAGTAAGAGCACGTGCAGAATCAATAGTAACTTCTGCTGTACTATCTGAATCTTGACCGAAGGTCAAACCCGTGCCGGACAGAAAAAATAAAAACAGAAAGAATAGAAAGCCTTTGTTATAAATCCCCATAAAGTAATTACCCCAAATTTTAAAGCAGCGGAAATATATTTATATGGAATTAATAAACAAAGAGTATGTAGTACTGTGCTTTTTTATCTTGTTGAAAAGGTCTTTACCACAACAAAACAGAGTGTTTTTCTCTTAGATTTTGGTTATCTGTAGAGAATAATTTTAGAGATCACATTTATTCATTCGAGAACGTTGGGCAAATTTATCGAAAAATATAGGGGACTTGTTTCCATCGTTGTCGGCGTTGTACTTAGCGTATTGGTACTACTTCTCTGGCTGGGTAATCACCGTAATATTCAGGAAACAAAACTTAACAAAATAGAAGAAACCGCCCAGCTCATAACTCTTCAGTTCGAAAGAAAGGTTCAAGAAAACATAAACAGCTTGTTGAATCTGAAAAAAAGATTGGAAGTGACCGAGGGAGCTTATTTCGACTATTGGGAATATGATGCAAGTAACATCATCAGCCAAGACTCATCTATTAGGTTTGTTGAATGGATTGACAGCACTATGGTAATTCGAAAGGTTGAACCCTTTGAGAGTAACAAAGAAGCTATTGGGTTGGATATTTCAAAACTGGATTATAGAAATACAACCTGGATACAGGCAACCCGGGATTCTGTGATCAATTTCACTAACTGGTTGACTCTTGTCCAAGGGCCTAATGCTTTTTTGGTGGATGCCCCCGTTTATTATGACGGCAACTTACAAGGTACGATCACAGCGGGTATGAATTTCACTTCAGACTTTAATAGTGTGATGAAAAGCTTAAACCAGTATCACATCGAGATTGTTGATGGTCAGGGGACACTTTTTTATCGCTACGACGAAGCAAACAATTATACAAGCCCAAAAAATTTTGCCATATCAAACAGTTTAGAACTTCCAGGCACCAATTCGAATCCTTGGACTGTTACCGTGTATCCAAACTACATTTTTGAGGAGGAAAACTCATTCTTGAATTCCATTTTTAACCTGACAATAGGGTTATTAATGTGTTTGATAATATCCATCTTGCTGTATTTCATGCAAACTGCTTTTGTAGCTCAAAAATCTGCATATCGGGCTAACCAAAGGATTCGTGCACTTATTGAATCATCCCCAATGGCTATTTATACCCTTGATAAATACGGTATTGTAAGTGATTTTTGGAATAAAGCAGCCGAAGAGATGCTTGGGTGGACTCAGGAAGAGGCATTAGGGAAGTTTTTGCCACATGTCCCTGATAATCAAAAAGAACACTTTGAAGAGCTTATGAAAATAGGCATGGATGAGGGGAAGATTAAGAACAAAGATATTGTTCGTTTCAAAAAAGATGGCAGCCCTATTTATCTGCGCTTAAACGTAAGTCAGATTATTGGCGACAGTTCAGAAAATAAGCAAATGTTAGCTATCGTTGAGGATGTAACTAAAGAGAAGGAGTACAAGGAGCAGCTAGAGAATTCAGTACATGAAAAAGAGGTGCTGCTTTCAGAAGTTCATCATCGGGTAAAAAATAATCTGGCAATTATCGTTGGGTTGATCGAACTACAGAAAGAAGGGCTTAGTGATGAAGATTTGAAAATAATTCTCAATCAAACCCAAAACCGGATCTTCTCTATATCCGGGGTGCACGAGCTGCTTTACAATACCGATAGTTTTACTGAGATTTCGTTTGAAGAGTACGCTATAAAACTGATTGATCGTATCCGAGGAATGTTTGAAAGCAGAGGAAAGCATATTTCTTTCAAACACGAATTCAATTCTACAAACCTAAATATTAATCAGGCGATTCCACTTGGGTTATTATTGAATGAACTTATTACAAACTCTTTTAAACACGCATTTGATAAAGGTGAGGGAACCATCAGCATAAGCCTTCGGGAGGATAAAGGGGAAATAAAGGTGATCTATAAAGATGATGGAAAAGGATTTAGTGATGACATCTTTGAAAGCTCAACTACAATGGGTGTGACCCTCATTAAAACATTACTCGACCAACTCGGAGCTGATCACAAATTGGAAACAGAAAGTGGCTTCAGCTTAACATTTACATTTAAAGTGAAGGAAAAAGGATCTCATTCAAATATTTAGAATCTAATTTAACAAGACTTAAGTATCGTTAATTAATTATGAAAAACTCTATTGGTATCATTGGAATGGGCTGGGTTGGAGCCAGCGTAGCAATTAGTATTTTGAATCGGGGAATCTGTAAAAATTTGCTGGTTAACGACTTGAATATGGATATTGCCGAGGGAGAAGCTATGGACCTTAATCATGGTTCATCTTTTTATCCTAGTGCAAAAGTAAAACCGGCCTCGATTGAAGAGATGGTTGATTGTGACGCCATTGTTGTGACAGCAGGAAGAGGGGGAGGTGAGAATGAATCCCGGCTTGATCTGCTAAAGGACAATGTCCGAATCGCTAAAGACATCTCGGAAAAGTTAGAAGGGTTCAAAGGAATTTTAGTAATTGTGTCAAACCCTGTGGATGTACTTACTTATTATTACCAGAAGTTTACGGGTCTTCCAAAGGAAAAGGTGATTGGCACGGGCACTTTCCTAGATACCTCCCGACTACGTGATATGGTTGCAGCACGGATGAATATAGATCCAAAAAGTATTCATGCATATGTTGTGGGGGAACACGGAGACAGCGAGGTAGTACTATGGTCAGGAGCTGATATTGGAGGAAAACCGATTCGCGACTGGCCGAATTGGGAGTCAGAATTTGAGAACGAAATAGCCGAAAAAGTCCGTAAAGCTGCATACGAAATCATCAAGAGAAAAGGGGCAACTAACCATGCTATCGGTCTGGTAACGGCCACCTTACTTAAATGGATTTTGAGAAATGAGCGCAGAATCGTAACGGTTTCAACCGTTCAGGATGAGGCTTTTGGCCTGAAAGATGTTGCTATCTCTCTACCATCTCTTGTTTCCTCTGAAGGGGTTGAAGACATCATCGAAATAACAATGAATGATAGAGAAAAAGAAAAATTTCAACAATCCGCTGAAGTCTTGAAGAAAGCTATCAACGAAGTGAAAGACTCATAAAATCTTAAGCCAATTGTTTTTCTAATCGATCAAACTCTTGCTTTAAAAACTTACCGGTCTCTGATTTTTGAACCTCAGCTACTTCTTCCGGTGTACCGGTAGCAATAATTTCACCGCCGCCGCGTCCGCCTTCGGGGCCCATATCAATAACCCAGTCGGCTGCTTTGATGAGGTCCAGATTATGCTCAATAACCATCACGGTATTTCCTTTGTCAACGAGTTGCTGAATCACATTAACCAGCATTCGAACATCCTGAAAATGAAGTCCGGTAGTAGGTTCATCCATCACATAAAGCGTATCTCCGGTTCCAACTTTGGAAAGTTCACGGGCAAGTTTAATGCGCTGTGCTTCTCCTCCGGAAAGAGTAGTAGAAGATTGCCCTAAGGTGAGGTATCCTAATCCTACATCATTCAAAGTGCCCAGAATTCGGCTTATCGCAGGCTGTGCATCAAAGAATTCTGCTGACTCACTAATCGGCATTTTCAATACATCAGAAATGTTTTTGCCTTTGTAATAGATTTCGAGGGTTTCGCGGTTGTATCGCTTTCCGTTACACGTTTCACAAGTCACATATACATCAGGGAGAAAATTCATCTCGATTTTTCGGACGCCATCTCCATTACATTCTTCACAACGGCCACCCTTCACATTGAAAGAAAAGCGACCCTGATCATACCCCCGGATTTTAGATTCCGGCAACTCGGCAAACAGTCGGCGAATATGGTCAAAAACCTTGGTATAAGTACCGGGATTTGATCGCGGAGTTCGGCCAATTGGACTTTGATCAATGGAAATAATCTTATCTACATTATCAATGCCCTCAATTCCATCGTAGGGAAGAGGAACAGTTTTTGATTTATAGAAATAATTGGAGAGAATAGGTACTAATGTTTGGTTGATAAGCGAGCTCTTACCGCTTCCACTCACACCGGTCACACAAATAAATTTACCGAGGGGCACTTCTAAATCCTGATGCTGGAGATTATGACCTCGGGCATTCGTGACTTTGACTGATTTGTCATTGCCCTTCCTTCGCTCTTCAGGTACCTCAATAACTTCCTCATCTCTTAAGAATCGGGCGGTGCTTGATTCGGGATCGAGTTCATCAGGTTTGCCGGCAGTTACAATATAGCCGCCATTAACGCCTGCACCTGGTCCCATGTCAGCCACAAAGTCTGCGTGTTCAATGGTCTCACGATCATGTTCTACAACAATTACGCTATTACCGAGGTCGCGGAGCGTTTCCAGAGATTTAATCAGTTTGATGTTATCTCGTTGGTGAAGTCCAATACTGGGTTCATCCAAAATATAGAGCACTCCAACAAGCTGTGTTCCGATCTGGGTAGCCAAACGAATCCGCTGAGCTTCTCCGCCACTGAGGGTTTGCGCTTCACGATCCAGACTTAGATAGGTTAATCCAACATTGAGTAAGAAATCGAGCCGATCCCGAATTTCCTTTAAAACCTGATTCCCAATAATCTGCTGGCGCTCATTTAAGTTGATGCCATAGAGGGTATCCCGCAATTCCTGAATATCTTTCTGAACAAGATCGTGGATATTATGACCGTCAATCCGATAGGATAAAGCTTCCTTATTCAGTCGGCCGCCTTCACACTTGGGACAAGTAATCTTATCCATGAATGCTTTGGCTTTATCGCGCTGTTTGTTGGATTTACTGTTTTGATACTGATCTTTTATAGTATTTCGGAGCCCTTCAAACTTATGCTTATAGTTCACCGAATTGTCTTTGAAATCGTAGCTGACGGAATATTTTTTATCGCCGCTCCCGTTCATCAGAATATCAATTAGCTCTTGAGGATAATCTTTTATGGGTGTTTCAAAATCGGCATCAAAAGTGTCAAAAATAGCTTTGAGCTGTTTGAATACGAAAATATCCCGAGGCGCCCCAAGAAAGCGAATACCTCCATCTTCAACGCTTTGGTCTTTATTAGGAACGAGCAAATCCCAACTTACATCATAGGTATATCCAAGGCCTTCACATTTTTTGCAGTTTCCATAGGGTGAGTTAAAGGAAAATAAGTTTGGAGCGGGATCTTCGTAAGCCAGTCCACTTTCGGGATCAAAAAGCTTTTGGGAAAAGAGGCGGTCTTTGGTTTCATCTTCACCCTTTATGGCAAGGATCACATTTCCATCAGCCATTTCAAGAGCAAGGCGGATGCTTTCGGCTATACGTTTTTCACTTTTCTCAGAAATCACAAACCGGTCGACCACAATTTCAATATTGTGCGTTTTGTATCGATCCAGTTTCATATCGTCTTCAAGGTCCCGAAACTCGCCGTCGATTCGAGCCTGTACAAATCCTTGTTTGATAGTCTGTTCAAAGAGTTCACGATAATGCCCTTTTCTACCGCGTACTACAGGAGCTAAACAATAAGCTTTGGTTCCTTCCGGCATATCCATCACGGCCTGTACTACCTGATCAGCCGACTGTTTCTTCATCTCATTCCCTGTTTTATAAGAATAGGGCACTCCAATACGTGCATAGAGCAGGCGAAGGAAGTCATAGATTTCAGTAACCGTACCTACCGTAGACCGGGGATTTCGGTTGGTTGTTTTTTGATCGATGGAGATAACAGGAGAGAGACCATCAATGAAATCGACAGCAGGGCGTTCCATCATTCCAAGAAACTGCCGTGCATAAGCAGAAAGGGATTCCAGAAACCGGCGCTGACCTTCAGCATAAATGGTATCGAAAGCGAGCGATGATTTCCCGGAACCGGAAAGACCGGTAATTACAACCAGCTGATTGCGGGGAATGTCAATGTCAATATTTTTGAGGTTGTGTTCGCGGGCGCCACGTACTACAATATTGTGTTGCAAAGTCTCTCGGATTTTGGAATTTCAGAACTTCAAAAAATACAAAACAGAGCTTGGAATTCCTTCATTCCTTTTTGATAAAGATTTCGGAAGGATGAAATACTGAAGTGTCGGAACTTAAATCTTCAAATTATGGGGTGAATTCTACTCACTGGGTTCAGAACAAATCAAAACAAAAACCTGAACTAGTTCTCTGCTTGCTTTCTTATCAGGCTATTATATTCACGGATGAATAAGCGATTTGGGAATAGTCCTTCGTCATCCTCAGAAAGATCTTCTTTAATGCGTGTAACATAATACATAGGGATTTTTCCCGTGTATTTGGTTTCAACATTACCCCTCGACTCACACACAAAGAAATCTTTAACACGCTCATAAGTTATCTGCGAGATGTTAATGGCGTTTTCCCCTGAATGTTCTTCCAGTCGCGCTGCGAGGTTTACGGTCTCGCCCCACAAATCATAAGCAAAACGTGATTTCCCAATTACTCCAACTACAGTTTTTCCGGTATGGATACCAATGCGAATAGGCAGGTAAGGAGTATCGGACTGATTTTTCTCACCAAATGTTTTGACGAAATCAACAATCTTCAGCGCTGCTAAAATAGCATCGATTGGATGGGAGTGATTGCGATCAGGAATTCCTCCGGCAGCCATGTAGCTATCGCCAATGGTTTTAATTTTGATCAAATTATGCTGGCCGGTGTAGTCGTCAAACCGGTCAAAATAAAAGGAGAGGCTTTCAATAAGTTTTTCGGGAGATAAAGTTGGTACCACCTTGGTAAATCCTTCAAAATCGGTAAACATAATGGTGGCATCTTCATATCGCTCAGGAGTGACTGTCCCATAGGCCAATAAGTTCTCGGCTACTTTTTGTGGGAAGATGTTATGAATGAGTTCTTCATGCTCTTTCTTGGTAAGCTCAAGCTCTTTGTTGGCCGCGTTTAACCCACTTTGCATCTTGCTAAGCTGATTATTCTGTCCAAGTGTATTTTTGTAGGTAGAAATCAGAAGATTGACCAGATGTGAATAATTAGCATGTATTTGATAGGTTTTGCCTTCTATTTCAACACCGACCGTATCTTCGTCAGTAATTGGAATGGGGGGATTTAAAAGAAGCTCTTCAATTTTGCTGTGCAGAGTTTCATCATCATAAGGTTTAGTTAGATAATTGTCGGCGCCGGCCTCGATACCTTTCATGATATACTCAGTAGTTACCATCGAGGTAACTAAGATGATTGGAATCTTATTAAGCCTGGAATCATGCTTAACCCTTTCACAGAGTTCAAAGCCATCCATGACAAGCATATCAACATCACTTAAAATGAGATCCGGATATTCCGTGCGCGTCAGTTCTAGCGCGTCTTCCCCATTTTGTGCTGTTAAAACTTCGTACCCTTTTTGAATTAGCTTGTGTCTTGTCAACGTTACAAGAGCCGGATGGTCATCTACCACCAATATGCGTGGTTTTGTTTCTAACATGGTATGTTTTTTAGAATTCGACCTTAATATATTCGATTGAGCAAAACAATGTGCAAGAATTTTAAGCATTAACGCCAAAAAACCGATAGTTTATCCGCTCACTCAATAAATTTACCTATGCAAGAAGTAGCACATAAGAATTGGACCCCCACTTCCTGGAAAGAGAAACCCGTTAAGCAGCTTCCTGATTATCCCAATCAGGATGAGCTGGAACATAGTTTTGAAACGCTTAAGTCGCTTCCCCCGCTGGTTACGTCCTGGGAAATTGAGGCGTTAAAAAAGAAACTAGCAAATGTTGCTGCCGGCAAATCTTTTCTGCTGCAGGGTGGTGATTGTGCAGAAAGTTTTAACGCAACTAAGGCACCTAAAATAGTAAATATGGTGAAGGTGCTTCTTCAAACAAGTTTCATATTAATTCATGAAATGGGCGTTCCTGTTTTAAGAGTAGGGCGAATTGCAGGCCAGTATGCCAAACCCCGATCTAATGACTTTGAAACCGTAAATGGGGAAGAGATCCATAACTACCGTGGTGACCTTATCAATGGCTATGAATCTGAATCAGGAATTCGTACTCCAGACCCACAACGATTATTGGAAGGATATCACAAAGCTGGTTTAACACTCAATTTTTTGAGAGCACTGGCTGACGAGGGTTTTGCTGATTTACATCATCCCGAACAATGGGAACTCGACTTCATGCAAAACAACGAGTATTACGCTGAGTATGAAGACATGGTGAAATCGATTACCAAAGCCGTTCGGTTTGTTGAATCCATTGCGCCCGATACTTTTTCAACGCTGCAGAAAGTAGACTTTTATACTTCTCACGAAGCACTGAACCTTTATTATGATTCAGCTCAAACAAGAGCAGTGCCTCGTAAAGCCGGACATTTTAATTTAAGTGCACACATGGTTTGGTTAGGGAACCGAACCCGTGATTTGGATGGTGCTCATGTAGAATATTTTAAAGGGATCAATAATCCGGTGGGGATTAAGATTGGCCCGCCTTTTGAAATTGATGAAACGCTCAAGTTGATTGAGACACTGAATCCGAATCACGAAGCAGGCAAGATTGTATTGATTACCCGTTTTGGAAAAGACATTATTGAGAAAGAACTGCCAGATTTGATAAAAGCTGTTCGCCGGGAAGGCTTCCCTGTTGTTTGGAGTTCTGATCCTATGCATGGAAATACGTTCAGTACTGATGGCGGAATCAAAACCCGAAACTTCGATGATATTATAAGCGAAGTTCGTTCCGCATTTGATATTCACCGTGCAGAGGGAAGTTACCTTGGCGGTGTTCACCTCGAGCTTACCGGTGATAATGTGACTGAATGTGTGGGCGGAGCTAAAGGTTTAGCCGAAAAAGAGCTTCAGCGAAATTATGAGACCTTCTGTGATCCTCGCCTTAACTACGAACAAAGTCTCGAAATGGCCTTTCTTGTAGCCCGAGAATGGAAGAAGAGTTATTTGTAATTATGTTCTAGGTGCAAGGTTTTAGTTGTTAGTGTTTTGCAATTCAGGTAAAGCAAAGCACTAACACCTTGTTACTAAAACCTAACATCTCATTTCTGCCATTTTTGGTTTTAGTCTGTCAGACTTTTCCTTTTCACTCTGTCAACTTTTCTAACGTGATTTAGCAAACTGAAAAATCAACAGGTTTAGTTTGTCCGTCTGTCAGCATACCAGATCTTCTCTTTTGTTGGCATGTGCCTTGCAATATTATGAGTGAATAAATGAACCAAAAAACTCAATTACGAGGTTAATTATGGCACTTTTGAAATATAACCGACCCAACGTTGATCTTCATTCAAAACGATTCAGTGATGTATTAGACGAGTTCTTTAATGATTCTCTGAATTACAGAAAAGATTCATTTACACCGAGCGTAGACATTTCTGAGACTGGAGATAATTTCGAGATTTCAGTAACGATACCAGGTGTAAACAAAGATGATATCACAGTTGATCTAGAGCACGGTCGCCTTACAATTAGCGGCGAGCGAAAATTCGAAAATGAAGAAAATGGTAAAAACTACCATCGCTTAGAATCAGGATATGGTTCTTTTAGTCGCTCTTTCCAACTGCCGGATTCTATTGATGAAGAGAGTATAGAAGCCGCTTACGAAAATGGAATACTGAATATTACCATTGCAAAGAGCGAGCAAAAAGTTAAGAAGCAGATCAAGATATCATAATCTGTCCATTATTAGGTTAAGGCAACCGAAGTCCCATGATCGGGGCTTCGGTTTCTTTTTTATATCGGTTGAAATGTAAAGGTTTGTGGATGTGCACAATTTTAAAATGTTAATGCGTTGTACATACCGCAATCGATTAATAAGAATCAAATCATCATACATATGAATACCACAGTAAGAAATATATTTGGGGTGGCCGCAGCAGTACTTGTGTTGTTAGGTTTCAATATGGCCACAAATGATAATGCAGTTTCGTTATCGAATAATGATACCAAAGTTGAATCTGCTGAGAACAGACCAGCAGCTTCGCTTAAAGATTTTAATGACGCTATTGTTGACATAGCTGAGAAAACAAATCCATCTGTAGTAACAATAACAACCAAAAGAACGCAGGAAGTTAGGGTTGTGAATCCTTTTTCTCAGTTCTTTGGAAATCCGCAGGATGAAGGACAAACTAGAGAGCGAGTGCAGCGTGGGCTTGGTTCCGGAGTGGTTGTTTCTGATGAAGGATACATTCTTACCAACAATCACGTAATTGCAGATACCGATGAAATTAGAGTTCGTCTGTTTAATGGAAATGAAGTAGATGCAGAGCTGATAGGAACGGATCCTGAAACGGATATTGCAGTTCTTCAAATTGATATGGATAACCCACCCGCACTGGAACTGGGTAATAGCGATAATGCCAAAGTCGGTTCTTTTGTATTGGCTATTGGAAGTCCGCTATCAGAAGATTTGGCTCACACGGTTTCATTTGGAATTGTGAGTGCACGCGGGCGTTCACTGACAAACCTGACTCAGTATGGTGATTACATTCAAACTGATGCTGCCATCAACCCAGGAAATTCAGGTGGAGCGTTGATTGATATCAATGGCCAATTAGTAGGAATCAATTCTGCTATTGCTTCTCGTTCAGGCGGTAATGATGGTATCGGCTTTGCTATCCCGATCAATCTTGCCAAACGAATTATGAACGACCTGATTGAAGATGGGGAAGTATCCCGCGGATATCTTGGTATGTATATGGCCGGTGAGGTAGATCAGACCATGGCAAAAGCTCTTGGTTTAGATAATGAGCGTGGTATTATTGTAGGGCGTGTCGAAGATGACAGTCCTGCTGATGAGGCCGGCCTTGAAGCCAAAGATGTAATTGTTTCTCTCAATGAAAATAAAATCAGAGATTGGAATAGTTTCAGAACAAGTATTGCTGTTTTCAAACCCGGAGATGAAATTACTTTGGGTATTATCAGAGGCGGAGATACTATGGAACTGGTTGTCACGTTAGGAGAGAGACCGGGCGAGTCAATGGCAGCGGGTAATTCACAAGCTCAGGAAAGTATAGATGAGCGACTTGGCTTCACGGTAAGAGATCTGAATTCTGATATCCGACGACAACTGGATATAGCAAACGAAACGGAAGGAGTTGTTGTTCTAAATGTCAGCGATGGAAGTAACGCCTACGAGAGGGGGCTTAGAAGTGAAGATGTAATCACTGAAGTCGGTAGAGAAGCCATTGATTCAGCATCTGATTTTTATGACGAAATAGAAGAAGCAGAAGGCAACATTATTTTGTTAACTGTTCTTAGAAATGATTTGGAACAATACATAGCATTTGAGCTATAACCTATAATAAGACTTTGAATTTGTACCCCGAAAACCCAAACCTTGGTCCCTGATACGGACCGGGGTTTTTATGACAGGTGGATTAGTGCTAATATTTTTAGGCTTAACGATTTACTAAAAATTACAAGCATATTATTTTAAACATTTTGTATCTTTAGCGTGTAAGTTTTTTTTAAGATTTTGTACCCCGAAAAACCCAAACCCTGAACTCTGATACAGTTCGGGGTTTTTTTATGCCTTATAAATTCGTGGTCTTGGTAAGCTTATCTATAAAAAAGACCTCAGTACACAAGATTCATTACTGAATTGATCTCTAAATATCTTATTCATATGGTAGTTAAATAAGCAAGATCTCAAGCACAAGATCAGGCGTTTGTTCAAAATTTTTAAATACTGTAATTCTGTCAATATTCTTGAGTGGGCACGATTTTGGTCATTATCTCAGTAGAAAAGAGAAAAAAGGAGATCTATTATGAATCTGAATAAATTTACACTAAAGGCTCAAGAGGCCGTTCAAAAAGCTATAGAAATAGCACAAAGCAGCAACAATCAAGCTGTAGAACCTGCCCATATTTTAAAAGCATTTCTTTCCGATCAGGACAGTATCGTAAATACCATACTAGGGAAACTTGGTGCAAACCCTGCGGCTATCCAAAAAGTTGTGGATTCAGCCTTAGAGCGTTTGCCTAATGTACAAGGTGCCTCTGTCTCAGGACAATATCTATCTAACACAAGCAAACAGCTGTTTGATGTCGCTCAAAAAGAAGGGGGCAAACTTGGAGATGAATATATCAGTTCCGAGCATGTTCTTATTGGGATGACGAGTGTGAAAGGAGAGGTCGCTAATTTGCTGAAAGACCAAGGCGTTACCAAAGAAAATATTCTAAAAGTACTCAAAGACGTTCGTGGCAATCAGACAGTGGATGACCCAAACGCGGAAAGTCGCTATGGTGCACTCAAAAAATATGCCCGTGACTTAAACGAACTGGCTGAAAAGAATAAACTTGATCCTGTTATCGGACGAGATCAGGAGATCCGCAGAGTGATGCAAATCCTGAGTCGCCGGACTAAAAACAATCCGGTATTAATTGGTGAACCGGGTGTTGGTAAAACCGCTATTGCCGAAGGTATGGCACTTCGTATTATTCGGGGCGATGTACCGGAAGGCTTGAAAACCAAAAGAATCGTAGCCTTGGATATGGGTTCATTAGTTGCTGGAACTAAATTCCGGGGTGAATTTGAGGAACGCCTGAAGGCCGTTGTTAAAGACGTTACCGATTCCGATGGAGAGGTCATTCTCTTTATTGATGAAATTCACACACTAGTTGGTGCGGGTGCCACTGAAGGAGCTATGGACGCGGCTAATATCCTAAAGCCGGCGCTTGCTCGGGGAGAGCTTCATGCTATCGGCGCAACTACACTGGACGAGTATCGCAAGTACATCGAAAAAGACAAAGCGCTTGAGAGAAGATTGCAGACTGTGTTGGTAGGCGAGCCTTCTGTGGAAGATACCGTTTCCATTTTGCGTGGATTACAAGAACGATATGAAGTTCACCACGGAGTTCGAATTACCGATGCCGCCGTGGTTGCAGCTGCTGAACTCTCACACAGATATATTGCCGATCGGTTCTTGCCGGATAAAGCCATTGACCTTATTGATGAAGCCGCGTCCCGGTTACGGTTACAAATAGATTCACTGCCTGAAGAGCTGGACGCACTGGAACGGCAAATCCGTCAGTTGGAAATTGAACGTGAGGCTTTGAAGCGTGAAAAAGATCAGTCCAAAATGAAAGGGATTGAAAAAGAGCTGGCCGATTTAGAAGAAGAGCGTAAGACTATGCGCGTGCAGTGGGAGCAGGAACGTGAACTGATTCAAAGAGTACGTGAACTCAAGCAAGTGATTGACACTTCCCGAAATGAAGCGGATAAAGCTGAACGTCAAGGAAACTATGAGAAAGTTGCTGAGCTGAGATATGGTACTATCGCTCAGCTGGAAAATGACCTTCAAGAGTCACAGCAGAAGCTGGACGATATGCAGGAAAATCAAGCACTGCTTAAAGAGGAAGTTGATGCCGAAGATATCGCTGATATTGTAGCGCGATGGACCGGAATTCCCGTACGTAAAATGCTGGAGAGCGAACGCAAGAAATTACTTCTGCTGGAGGATGAGTTACACAAACGAGTGATTGGACAGGATAAAGCAATTGAGGCTGTTTCTGACGCTGTGCGTCGTTCTCGTGCCGGACTCCAAGACGAACAGAAGCCAATCGGTTCCTTCTTCTTCTTAGGTTCCACCGGTGTGGGTAAAACTGAACTGGCTCGTTCACTGGCTGACTTTTTGTTCAACGACGAACAAGCAATGATTCGCATCGATATGAGTGAGTACATGGAAAAGCACAGTGTAAGTCGCCTGGTTGGTGCGCCTCCGGGATATGTGGGTTATGATGAAGGTGGACAGCTAACCGAAGCTGCCCGGCGCCATCCTTACTCTGTAATTTTGCTGGATGAAATTGAGAAAGCCCACCCGGATGTATTCAACATTCTGTTGCAGGTGCTGGATGAAGGCCGCCTGACCGACAATAAAGGCGTGACGGTGGATTTCAAAAACACCATCATTATCATGACTTCGAATATCGGTTCTCATCTCATTTCAAATGAAATTGAGAAATCAGGAGGAGAGCTTTCTGATCAGAAATATGAAGAGCTTCAAAACAAGCTCATTGATCAGCTTAAGCAAACAATTCGTCCAGAGTTTCTAAACCGCGTGGATGACACCATTGTATTCCATCCGCTTGGAAAAGAACACATTCGTTCTATTGTGGATATTCAACTTAGAAGGGTTCATGAAATGCTCAAGAAAAACAATGTAGTGCTGGATGTCTCGGACAACGTGAAAGACTGGCTGGCTATCCGCGGTTACGATCCGGTTTATGGTGCACGCCCGTTAAAACGAGTGATACAGCAAAACATCACCAATAAGCTGGCTAAACAGTTGATTAGCCGGGATGAAGAAGGTGCAGTGCATTACGAAGCTACCATCAATAAAGCCAAAGACGGCATTGATTTTGCCGAGGTACTGGATGATGTGGAAGCGTGGGCGGAAGAGGATTGAACTGACGAATATTGAATATCGAACAAGGAACATTGAATGATGTATTTATTGAGGTTAAGGAATTCAATGTTTCCTATTTTGAATGATAACTATTCGATTTAATTAACAAATGATTTCCTATGCGTTCACTTTTTTTGCTAACAGGATTATTCTTCCTGGCTTCTTGTTCTACTACTCAAAAATCTCAGAAACCAGTATCTGACCCATTCAACCTTAAGCCGGTTGAAGCTTGTAGTGAAGAGATAGTGAAGCCCGAATTATTAAATGCAAAAGAAGCGAGAGAACTAAGTGAATACCCTGCCGACTTGAGAATAGATGGGGTGGAGGGTACGGTAATCATGAGTTTTCAGGTTGATCCTTCCGGTGAGGTAAATTCAGTAATAACCTTATCAAGTCCTCATAATCGCTTAACTACAATTTCAGAACGTGTTTTGAAGGCCCATGAATTTAAACCGGGCACCTGTGATTCTGTAGCTGTCTCTTTTTCAGGTTCTGCGAGAAACTCATATAGATTAAGTCGTTAATTGAATTGACAACTAAAAGATTATTAATTAACTACTTTAAAAAATTAAATTATAGAATAAGGTGAACAGATGGGATCATTAGGGAGTGTAGAAACAGTAATTTTTTTAGCTTTTATTGCTGTTAGTGTACTTATTGGTTTTGTATTTGTGAAGCTGATCAGGAAAAAAGATTAAAAAGCTAACGACTCATATTCGTTTCACCCTTAATCTTGTCATACTCGCTATCATTCGGTTCCCATAGCTCAATTTTGTAGCCATTGGGATCCATAATCCAGCCGAATTTGCCATATTCAAATACTTCCATTTCCCCAACAATTTCCACCCCTTCTTCTTCCAGAACTTTGAGTAGCCCTTCGAGGTTTTCGACCCGATAGTTGATCATCGCGTCTTTATTACTGGGGTTGGTATATTCGGTTTTTTCGTCAAAAATGCTCCACGCTGTATATCCTTTTTTAGAGGCATCTTCAGCATATCTCCATTCAAAAGTGCCACCATACTTCCCGCTTTCAATTCCCAGGTGTTCTCTATACCAAGCTTGGGTTTCTTTTGGGTCTTTTGCTTTTAAGAATACACCGCCTATTCCTGTAACTCGCTTTTTCATGAATTTTGTTTTTTTAGCTGATGGCTCCCAGACTTCAGCTATCAGTTTTTTAGTCTTTGTATAAACTGAAAGCTAATTGCTGACGGCTGAAAGCTTATTTAATCTATATCGTTTGTTTTTTGAGGACCTATTTACTTGAAGATTCTATATCCACTAACTAACTAGTCGTTATGCTGATCAAATAAAATCTGGTTGCCATCAGGATCTGCAATACAAAAATGGCAGGGTCCTTTTTCGTCTTTGATGGATTCTGATTCCATCAAGAACTCCACCCCTTGTTCTTTCAGGTCTTTGTAAATACTTCGGGCATCGGTTGGATTAAAGGTGATGATATTTTCTTCAAACATTCCCTGAAACAACCCAATGTGGGAATAATCTTTTTTCATGATAATCCAGTTCTGCTCAATAGGGCCGGTTCCCTCTACGGGTTCAAACCCAAGCTTTTCATAAAATGCTTTAGAGGCTTTGATATCTTCTACTGCAAGCGATATAGAGTGGTTTTTAGGATTCATAATGGTGTAATTAAATGTGATAATGTTGAAATTAAGCTGGTTTTCAGAAATAAGGCTAAAAACTTCATCTGACGAACTAGGTTCGTCCGATGAATGTTTAGGGACGAACTGTTTGACCTATATTCTGGATAGTCGTTTTTGAATCGTCAGGCCGCTAATCGTTTCTACCCAGTTCTAACGCATTCTCTTAGCGGTCGGACGAATACGGGATTATATTCATGTACATTGAGTTCAACTTTTCCTGTTCTTTTCGTAGAGTTTGATCCATTCTTCTACCGTCATTTTACCGGCTAACTCACCAATAAGCTCAAATGGAATGTGATCCGGATTACGAAATCGAATACAGCTTTTGCCCATGTTGAGTTTCGTTTTTACATACTTAGGATATTCGTTGGTGAACCATTCCATAAGCTTATCGTCTGCATAAATACCGGAATGATAAACGGCTATATGACTTTTTTGAGAAGCGATATTTATGAAGGGAAGGGGTAGGTCCGGAGTCACATGATATCCATCAGGATAAATAGAATGCGGAACTACATAGCCAATCATTCCATAACTCATAGTCTCCTGAAATCCTTCAGGAAGGTTATCCTTAATGACTTTCCGAAGCTTTTTCATTGCCTCCGTTCGTTCTTCTGGAACTTTGTTGATGTAATCGTCGGGATTTTTTGCTTCAATTTTCATAGGTAATCATTTGGGTTAAATAGCCTGTGCTTCGGGATCTATGTTTTCGTTGGAAGGAAAGAAGGTACTTTTCCTAAGTAAGGCGGCACTAATCAAGCTGATGATTAAACCAACAGGCAGTATCTCTGATAATGTAATTAATATTCTGAGAAACGGATTCTCATACATCTCCGCATAAAATTCCATCTGATCTTTCATGGCTGAAATTTCGGCCTGACTAGCTCCGTCAGCTTGCATGTTTTCGATCATAGAAGCTTGGTAGTTTGCTATAAAATCTACTCCTGAGACCTGTAAATAGAGTTCCCAGACTCCCACATAAATTGCGCTTGCAATCAGTGCTATATAAAGTCCGGTTAAAAAAGCTTTGCCAAATTTAATGACCCCACCTAGATGCTCGTCTCTATATTGTTTTATCCCTACAAATATCATTGACAAAGCAATGATCATTACTAAATAGCCAATCCATTGTGAATTGGCGTGAACCATTTCTTCTCCAGCCAAATTGACAAGAAGTATGCCTGTTCCAACATTGATGATTCCGGCAAAAATGCCGAAAGTGAGAACGATTTTTTTCATAAGGTCAGAGTTTAGATAGCATTTCTGGCATAGAATTAAGGAAAAATTCGAAAGAATGCATCACCCGAAAGTATGATTTCCAGAAAATAATGTGGCCAATGTGTTGGAAAAGCGATTCCATGAATTAATTCAGCTAAAAGCAAAACTTTATTGAGTTTATTAACAGAAAATTCATGTTTGGTTTGTATCTATAAGTACTTACTCAATAGTAATCTCTAAAGCCTAATGTCATGAGAACCAAAGTTGACTTATCCAATCAAAATATCTCAGTGCAAAATATAATCAGGAATCCTTCCCCGGCTAAATTTTATGAAGATGCTTTAAAATATGATCCCGGTTCAGCCATAACCAATAAAGGATCGTTGGTAGTTAGGTCAGGAAAGAGAACGGGTAGAAGTCCTGCTGATAAACGTGTGGTAGAAAGCGAAGGAATCAAGGATGAAATCTGGTGGGGAAACATCAACATTCCTTTAGACGAGCACACCTTTGATATCAATCATCAGCGTGCAACTGACTATCTGAATACTTGTGAAAGGCTGTATGTAATTGATGGATTTGCAGGATGGGATCCAAATTACAGATTGAAAGTACGCATTATAGCTGAGCGTCCGTATCATGGACTTTTTATGCACAACATGCTTATCCGCCCAACAGAGGAAGAGCTCGAGAATTTTGGCGAGCCTGACTTCGTGGTGTATAACGCAGGTAAGTTCCCGGCCAACCGGTTTACCGAAGGAATGACTTCAGACGCGAGTGTGGACGTCAACTTCAAAACCAAACAAATGGTGATTTTAGGAACCGAATATGCCGGTGAAATGAAGAAAGGCATCTTCACTGTAATGCATTATTTGATGCCGAAACAAGATGTGCTTTCCATGCACTGCTCGGCTAATGAGGGCGAAGAACCTGAGGATGTTGCACTCTTCTTTGGTCTTTCAGGAACAGGTAAAACCACCCTTTCAGCAGATAAAAGCCGCAAATTAATCGGCGATGATGAACACTGCTGGAGTGATGATGGTGTGTTTAATATTGAAGGCGGTTGCTACGCAAAAACCATAAATCTTTCCGAAGAAAAAGAACCTGAAATATATAATGCCATTAAGTTTGGAACCGTACTTGAAAACGTCGGTTACGACCCTGAAAGCCGTGAAGTAGATTATGAGGATGTCAGCATTACTCAAAATACCCGGGCTTCGTATCCAATCGAGTACATTTCGAATGCGAATATACCTTGCACAGCAGGGCATCCAAAAAATATCATATTCCTAACTTATGATGCTTTTGGCGTGCTGCCTCCGGTCAGTAAACTTTCTCCGGAACAAGCTATGTATCACTTCATTAGCGGATATACAGCCAAAGTAGCCGGTACAGAGATGGGAGTGACTGAGCCTGAAGCTACATTCTCTGCTTGCTTTGGTGCAGCTTTCTTAGCCTGGCCACCTGCCAAATATGCTGAAATGCTTGCCGAGAAAATGCGTAAGCACAATGCTAAAGCATGGCTGGTAAATACCGGAATTACAGGCGGAGCCTATGGTAAGGGTGGAGAAAGAATGAATCTGAAAGATACCAGAGCCATCATCAACGCCATACATGCCGGAGAGCTGGATGATGTTGAAACGGTAACAGATGAGGTGTTTAGATTCGAAATTCCAACTTCATGCCCGGATGTTTCATCCGAGATTTTGCAACCTCGGTATTCTTGGGAATTCAGAGAGGAGTATGACATTCAAGCTGAAAAACTAGCCAGACTTTTCATTAAGAATTTTGAAAAGTATGAGGCAGATAGCAGTGATGAAATCACCGAAGCCGGACCAAATATTGGGGTTGTAGTGTAATAAGCATCACGCTTAAAAATCAAAACTTCTAACATGGATCCGCTGGCTATAAAAAGTCAGCGGATTTTTTATGGAATCAGCTTTAATGTACGCGCCTTTTTAACAGCCATACTTCGGCGGCTAACTTCCAGCTTTTGATATAAGCTGGTGAGATGGGTTTTTACGGTATTGATGGATATGAATAATTTATTGGCAATCTCTTGATTGGAATTACCTTTGGACAAATGCTCCAACACCTCAAGCTCACGTTCACTGATACCCAAAGATTTTAGCGCCTTTTGATTACGGCGAAAAACAGGTTCAGGAGATTCAGGTTCACTTTTTTCGGTAAGCTTCTTGCCTAACCAAATTCCCAAAGCCGTAAACAAAAGGGCAATAACCCCAATATAAACAGGGGTGGGAAAAATTGAGATAGCCAGATAATATTCAAATAGCTGAAGCAGTATAACTACCGCTGCTAACACTCCTCCATAAAGCCAGGCTGTACTGTTCATTATATACTAGGATTAAAGCAGTTCTTCAGGGTTGAGTCCTTTCAGGTCATCCACAACAAACTTCCGTCCTTCACGAACGAGCTCACCATCTAAGTACACATTGGCGCCAATACAAACGAGATCCCAGTGGATGTTACTGGAGTTGCCGTTTGGTGCTACTTCATAATCTTTTCCAAGAGTGAGGTGATTAGAACCATATATCTTTTCATCAAAAAGAATGTCGTACATCGGACTTTCGATAACCGGATTCAGGCCAAAGCTGAATTCACCAAAACGCCGAGCTCCTTCATCGGTGTCTAAAATATCTTTAAGTGCTTCGTTGTTGGAGGAATCGAAATCAACCACAACGCCATCCTTTACTTCCAGCTTCACAAACTCAAAAGGCTTGCCCTGATATACGGAAGGCGCATAAGAAATCACCCCGTTTATAGAATCAATGACTGGTGATGTGAATAATTCCCCATCGGGAATATTTCGTTTTCCAAAACAAGGAACCCAATTTTGTCCTTTCACTGAGAATTTGATGTCGGTTCCTTCGCCTTTAAGGTGAATTTCATCGGTAGCACGGAGCCTTTTTTCAAGAGGCTTCATGGCTTGTTCAAGCTGTCCGTAATCAACCAGACAAGCGTTGTAATAGAATTCAGCAAAAGAACTGGTTGGTTTCTTGGCATTCATCGCAAAAGCCGGAGAAGGGTAGCGCATAATACACCAGTTGGTATTGTTGACGCGTTCATCAAAGTGAACCGGCTTTAGAAAGTGCTCAGAATAGGCTTTGTTTGCTTCTTTACTAGCCAGTGAGTTTTCATAAATATTTTGTGAAGCGCGAATTCCAATAAAAGCATCCATCTGCTTCATAAGTGGGAGCTGATCTACAGAAGCCTGATTTTTCCAGAATTCTTCATTTCCATTTTCGATCAGGATTCGCTGTGTTTCGGCATCTTCAATCTTGATAAAGGGATGAGCATCTTTCTCGCGGATCTGTTCCACCAAAGCCCGAAGTAAGTCAATACCATTTAAACCAATAAGCTGAACCATCACATTGTCACCTTTCTCGACTTCTGTACTGTGGTTGAGAATCAGGCTTGCGAGTTCTTGATCGTTTTGTGAAATCATATAGGAATGTATAGTTGGAAATTAGGCGTTGAATTTCTTCAACAAAGTTAAAGGAATTGCGACAAAGTTGAGAGTAAAGTTAGTAATGTGTTAAAGATTTAATGTGTAGCCGTCTTAACTGTTTAAAACTTCAATACACTATAACTCTATAACCGAATCGCATAAACTAATTTCGTTGGGATCATTTGAAGCCAGGAAAACAAGGGCACCTGAGGCTGAAGCTTCCTTCACAATTGTCGAGACAAGAGCGTGTCCTTTCTCATCAAGGTTAGAACCGGGTTCGTCAAGCATCAGGATTTTTGGGTTTCGAACCAGAGAAGCTGCGAGTTTAGCCCTTTGTTGTTGTCCTGTAGAAAGGCTCCCAAAAAGCTGGTCTTTAAGGTGAGGGACCTGAACTCTCTCAAGCAGATTTATAAGTTCACCCGTTTTTGCTGGTATGCCTCCAGCTTCAACCAAAAATTTCAAATTCTCAAAAACCGATAACTCAGCATAAAGATTTATGTAAGGAGCAGCATAACCAATATGAGCTTTTACCTCTTTTTGGTTCATGATTTGTTCATCTTTTTTCCAGATTATATCTCCGGAGTTTGGGCGAAGTAAATAGGAAAGGCATTTTAATAAGGTAGATTTTCCGCTTCCATTTGCTCCGGATACACCCAAGATTCCCTCAGAATGAGAAAAACTCAGGTCTGAGAAAATAGAATGAGCGTTAAATTTTTTAGCAAGTTGGTCGGCTTGTAGTGAAATCATGCCTTAAAGGTAGCAAGTTTATGGTAAATAAGAATCTGGTTTAAAATTCTAAAATTTCAAACGATAAACATTTATATAAATCCTTAATTGTATTGCGAGTCGGTAGGCTTTATTTTTAGCAAAATTGTAAATTGAGTTATGCATCAAGAAGTAGAAGAAATTATCGATAGGCTGATTGGCGCGGTTAAGTCCGACAAGCCATATTATACCCTGAAAGACTGTCTTTCAGCGGGATTTCCTTCTTTTATTGTTGAGCGAATTCGTATCGAGATCAATGAGAAGCTGAAAAAAGAGTTCACACTCGATGAGACAGAGTGGGCTAATATTGACCAGGAGATGGTCAAAGATACCTGGAAAGATTTTCAGCAGGCTCTTTTTGCAAACTCCAGACTTCCCAAAGATAAATTTTATGTTGTTACCAGCCGGGTAATGACTGAGATCGTGAAAGTATATTTGGAACCGCGTCAGCACATGGCAGAGTACATCTACAAGGGGGAAGAAGAACTGAATTATGAAGAGCTCGTTCAACGAACCAATAGGCTGACGATCTATAAGCATTTTGCCCGTGCAATCCCGCTCTACATGAAAAAAAGGAAGCTGGAAACGCTTGAGAAAAAACGCTGTAAGCTGCTTATTCATAATCTGGATGCTAATCTAGTTTCATCTTACACAGCCAAAGACTGGGCTCAGGTTTTGGAACTACTTTTCACGCTGTTTGGAGGTAAAATTGATGCAAAGCTCATACAGTTATTCTTTGAGGACAAAGGATTATACCTGACCGCTAAAGCATTTAATGAGCTGGATGAAGCAATCACAAAAGAACGCTTCGTAGAAATTTTATCCTATCCTGATTTATTGGATGTGAAACTGCAAGAGAAATTCCGGGATCAGTTTCGAGCAGAGTTGGTTGCACAGAAAAATCGTTTTGATGATCCTGATGAAGAGGAAGTGGAAGAAATTGACGAAAAAGAACAGCGGTTATTAGACAGCTTTTTTGGGGATTATAATGAAGATGATCCTCAAATGACCGATGAAGAATCTTTCAATGCTTTATTTAAAACAGAGCAAGATGATAAGTCGATTTTCCAGGAATTTGAAGAAGTGCCTGATGCCGATAAAATTTCAGAATCACTGAAGCATGGAGACCAAACGGATGAGATTAAAAAATTCCGTAAGAACCTGGTAACCGTTTTGGATCAAGCCGCTCATTCGTTTAAAAACCTTTCCAAAGAAGAACAGGAAATAAAAGCTAAAAAGACCAAGAAGAAGGCAAAGTCTAAATCTGCCCCTAAAAAAGACTCAAAGAAAGAGAAAGACATACTAGGGGAAATGATGGGAGAGGAACCCGAAAAATCTTTAGCTGAAGAGAGTGAAGAAGAGGAGAAATCACAAATGTGGCAACAGTTTCTCCGTCCCGACCAAATGGATATATTGATGGGATCTAAGGATGCCGATGAAGATGAGTTGATAGACGAAGAAACATTGGTAGAAGATATTGTAGATGAAGAAGACACAGATGAAGACACAGTTCCTGAATTGAAAGACTTTATGATCAATAATGAAGGCTTTTTTGTTGAAGAAATTTTTAAAGGTTCTGACAAAAAATACACCAAAGCCTTGGGCGCTATTCAAGAGTTGGAAAACTGGGATAAAGCCACAGATTTTATAGAAAAGAATGTATTTTCTACCAATGATGTAGATATGACATCTGAAGTAGCTGTAGATTTTACCGACCGGCTACAATCTTATTTTGACGAATATAAAACCTAACCAATAGAGATATTTATGGCATCGAATCCGAAAGTAGAACGGCTGCAAAAACTACGGGAAGAAGCATTAAAAGGTGGAGGCGAAGCTCGTATCGAGAAACAGCACGATAAAGGCAAGCTGACTGCCCGTGAACGAATTGATCTGCTGGTCGATAAAGGTTCTTTTGACGAAATTGATAAATTCGTAACACATCGCAGCACAGCTTTTGGGTTAGATGAACAACAGTATTTAGGTGACGGGGTTGTTACCGGTCATGCTAAAATTCACGGCCGACCCGTCTATGTTTTCAGTCAGGATTTTACAGTTTTTGGAGGTTCCTTGTCAGAAACCCACGCCGAGAAAATTTGTAAGATTATGGATCTAGCCATGAAAAATGGTGTTCCTATCATTGGCTTGAATGATTCCGGAGGGGCTCGAATTCAGGAAGGAGTTTCTTCTTTGGGTGGATATGCTGAAGTGTTTTGGAGAAATAGTATGGCATCCGGAGTTGTTCCGCAGATCTCAGCAGTAATGGGGCCATGTGCCGGCGGAGCTGTTTATAGTCCTGCCCTTACCGATTTTATTTTTATGGTAGAAGATTCCAGCTACATGTTTGTGACGGGACCTAACGTCGTAAAAACAGTTACCCATGAAGAGGTGACATCCGAAGAGTTGGGGGGAGCTTCAACACACAGTACTAAATCTGGAGTAGCTCACTTTTCGAGTGCAAACGATGCGGTTTGCCTGAATGATATCCGGCAGTTGATGAAGTATGTTCCTCAGAATTGTGAGGAAAAAGTACCAATGATAGAATCCAAAGAACCAGATTCTGCCAAAGCAAAAGCACTGGAAGATTTAGTGCCGCTCAACCCTAACAAGCCGTACGATATTCATGATGTGATTGCTGGTATTATGGACAAAGATTCGTTTTATGAAGTCCATGAAAATTATGCTGACAATATTGTAGTAGGGTTTGCTCGCCTGGGTGGACGCAGCGTTGGCGTGGTTGCAAATCAGCCGCTTTCGCTTGCAGGAGTGTTAGATATTGATGCTTCCCTGAAGGGAGCTCGATTTGTTCGGTTCTGTGATGCTTTCAACATCCCACTGGTGGTATTCGAAGATGTACCTGGTTTCTTACCTGGAACTGATCAGGAGTGGAATGGAATCATTAAACACGGTGCTAAGCTGCTCTATGCTTTTTGTGAGGCAACCGTACCAAAAATGACCGTCATCACCCGTAAGGCCTACGGTGGAGCTTATGACGTAATGAACTCTAAGCACATCCGCGCAGATTATAACGTGGCTTGGCCAACAGCCGAGATTGCGGTAATGGGAACCAAAGGTGCAGTTGAAATCATCTTCCGAAAAGAAATTGCAAAAGCCGATGAACCCGAAGCCAAACAAAAAGAGCTGGAAGATGAGTATAGTGAAAACTTTGCCCATCCATATCTTGCAGCCGGTCGTGGTTTTATTGATGATGTGATTCTGCCTTCAGAAACCCGGGCGAAGCTGATTAAACAACTTGAAGTCTCGCACAACAAAGTAGATTCCGTGCCTAAGAAAAAGCACGATAATTTGCCGTTGTAATTGAGAGTTGATGATGTGATAAATGGTTGAGTTCAATATTTACTAGTTCTCCTTGTTCCCATTGACCTCGTTGGGAATGAGGAAGCTAGATCAAATGACTAAGAAACGATACCATGAAATTGCAAATAACACTCTTCATCTTTCTAATATTCCTTAAAGGATTTGAAACCTCACACGCACAATCTTCTGAAAATATATGTCCTGAGATTGATGACTTAAGTATTTTCATAATACATGGATTATTACTTGCCAATCCTGAATTAGATTCTGAAAGGATTGAATTTGGCTTAAACATATATTCATCTGATAAAAACAAAATTAGTATTGAAAGCTTACGACAAAAACCTGATTTACCCAGCTATCTTCGTTCATATTGGAAGGATAAGGGTGTTATACAAATAGCAGATTCAAATATATGTAATAAAATTTCAAACACTTTAGATGCCAAGAAGAAAAACAGAGCCCTTATGGAGAAGTTTAATCGAATCTATTACAAAGCTGATGACAAATATCTTGTTATTTATACTCCAAAGAAATCTGGAACAGGGCCTAGTAAGAGTCCATCTAGTCTGATTTTGGATAGAGAATTTAACAGAATTGGTGAAATTGGTCTTCGGCTAAAAAAGAGTATGAATTGATTTAAAATGTACGAGCTAAATAGAATGGTCTCTGTTAGATAAAACAGATTAAAATAAGGATAGTGTTCTTCGTGGAGTTTATATCGGCTACGACTCACCGTCTTTTTCTCTTTAAGAGCGATGGGATGAGTATTGCTTACAATTTTTTTATACGGACCCGGTGGTTCGCTTTTTTGTACCCAACGGGGCGTTCGGTACAATTAGAAAGAGTATAAAAGTGCAACAGTCTGGCCATGCTTTTCACAAAGGCTTTCTGAAGGATTAGAACGGTTATTTTGATAGAAATATGGGAAGAACTGTTTTGTTCAAACGGTATTCTAAAGTATATTTTCGACTACATTCTGGCGGGTAGCTTATCGATTTGTACAAACAAATATCCACCTTTTCTCCTGTAAACTAATCATTAAGGGAGGTATTGATATGAAAAATCAATCTATACTTATTTATGCTTTAACTGCCATTCTGCTTGGGTCTTGTGCAAATTGGAAAAAGAAAGAGAGAATTTCTTCACCAGTTTGGAGTGAGGATAACACTGAAATAGCTTATATCCTGAATCGGTATGAGTACAAAAGAAATTATCCTGACGGAGGCGATGTCAAGAATGAACAGTATTCGATATTTTTAACTGATGAAGAGTTTAGTGGAGACTTCGAGATTTACAATAGTTTTGAAGGTTTCGGGGAAGAGTTATTCTACATGAAAGAGGCCGGTTATATTGTATCCGGCAGAATATCAGACAAATACCATTTAATAGACGCAGTTACCGGTGTGTTACAAGAAACCTTTTCGCCAAAGGACTCTAAAATCTGCAAAGATAAAATAGGAAATTTTCAAACCATAAATGTAATTCCATCCATTAATGGGAGTGCTTTGGCCGTACTCGAGACTCGCACTGATTGTACGGTTGATATCGCTTTTTGGGAAGCAGATGAAAACAAGCGATGGGTAGAGCAAAACATCTACAGTGTCCCCGGGAACGATTTTGATGCTGTGGCTTGGGTAGATTCAAGCAATCTTTTACTAAGCTCTTGCGAAGACTTTTGTTCGGAGAAATTTTACCTGATTAATACTTCGGAGGGGGTGAATGAAATTAACATTGTCGATGATTTTTACGCCCCGTGTATGTTTGTCTCAACCTCAAGCAGCTGGATCAACAAGTTAGGTGAAATCCTTTATATAGATGATGAAAGTCGAGACTTAAAAATAGCCTCTATTTGGGATGATGAAGAGTTTCTCACTAGTAATCAAGACTTCAGCGAAGAGTATTACCAACCAGGGTGTGATGAATTTGACTAGTCTTAATTCCACTTGCCCAAATGTTCTGAGTTCTTGAGTCGTACTCATCGTTCCGCACTGAGCGTACAGAACAAGAACATGATATTCTAAAGTGTTGTCTGAGTGAATCCGGTAAGCTAAAATTCAATTATTCAAAATTCCTGAATCAAACCCTTTACCAGTTTAGCAAATACATCTTTCTTCTGATCGGCGGCTTCTTTCACTTCAGCATGATCAAGTTTTTGGTTGATGACCCCTGCTGCCGCATTTGTTATGAGTGATACAGCGGCCGTTTTCACACCCAGTTTAGCGGCTTCGATAAGTTCTGGGGCGGTACTCATTCCAACCGCATCACCACCCATCTTCCGGAAGGCTCGGATTTCAGCTTTGCTCTCATAATTTGGGCCTTTCACATAAAGGTAGGTTCCCATCTGAGTTTCAATATTTAGATCTCTGGCTATGGCTTTTACTTCCTGAGCATATGCTTCAAAGTTAGAACTCCAGGTATTTATCGCTGGTTCCGAAACCATCATGTATTGTTTAATAATGCTGTCTATAATCATCAAATCCCCAACATGATACCGGAGATTAATGCCTCCAGCGGCGTTTGAGATAATTAGTCTCTCAACTTCAAAAGCGTGTGCAAGCTGTACGGGAAGTACAGTTTTTGCAAAATCATGTCCTTCATAATGATGGAATCGGCCAGAAAAAGCCAAGACTGATTTTCCTCCAACTTCACCAAAAATAAGAGCACCGGAGTGTCCAATAACTGTTGAGTGAGGAAAGTCAGGAATATTTTCATAGGCTATGGAAGTAGCATTTTGAATATGATCTCCAAAGGTGCCTAATCCGGATCCCAGTATCACAGCAGAATCAATCTGCTCGGGAAATCCATTTTCGGTAAGGAAATTTTTGATGCTTGAAATGTAATCAGGCAGGGACATAAGAATCTATATTTTCGGTGCTATAGCCGGTTTTCTCGTTATAATCAGTGAGTTTGAATAAAGGATGCCGATCTTCATGATAGGCCAAAATAGTATATCCTTCATCAAAAGCCAGTTTCGATAATTCTTCACGTTTTTGTTGGCTGACTTTAGGTTCGAAATCGTATTTAGCGGCATAGGTACGGTTGATGGCGCCTTTTGTGCCAATGACATCACCGGCCTGCATGTATTTTTTATCACCATCATCAAAAAGAAGCACCTGATGAAATTCAGTATGTCCACCAATTTTTTTAACCGACATTTCGGGGTATGGTTGGTCTTCTTCTTCCAAAAAATGGAGATCAGCCTTAGCATCAATAAATGAAATAAATGCCGTTTTTTCTTCATCGTACCATTCATCTTTGCCCATTACTTTTTCCCAGCCTTTTTGGGAAACCCAGAGTTTGGCTTCAGGGAAAGTCAGTTCCCAATATCCATTTTCACGATGGGCTAATCCGCCAATGTGATCGTAATGAAGATGACTTAAAAAGATGTCGGTGATGTCGAACTCGGTGAGTCCATGGTCCTCAAGGTTTTCTCTGATGGTATCTGGCCCGGTGTCCTCGCCAAATTCACCAATTCCACAATCGAAAAGGATGTTTTTGTCTGTAGTATGAATCAAAACCGGATTCAGGGAAAGCTTGAGCGCTCCTTTATTAGGGGGATCATCCCGGTCAATACGAATAAATTTCTTGTCAAGACCAACGGAAAAAGTACCTTCGTAAAGTGTGGCCGCGTAGGTTGTTTTAGTTTGGGACAATGAATTGTCTTTTTTGTATGATTAATAGTGACAAAGTAGTAAGTGACATGGTTACAAAGTGCGCTTAAAGCTGCTCATCATTCTTTCGATCTCTCTTGTGCTAGAATAAAGTTCTTTAAACAAATCTTCATCTAAGAAGCCAAGGTTAAAAGATACTTCTAATTCAGTTTGAAGTTCAAAAAGTGACCCCATACTTATATTCAAAAATCGATTGAATTCTTTCTGAGATTTTCTTCCAAAACCCTCAGCTATGTTAGCAGGAATGGAAACCGCACTTCGTCGTATTTGTGATATAAGGCCAAATTTTTCAAAATTCGGAAAATCTTCTACAGCTTTATAAACATGTGTAACCAACTCCATAGACTTTTGCCAAATCTGTAAATCCCGATGTGTTCTAACCATAACAATTTATCTCTTTGTAACTCTATCACTCGATAACTTAGTAACTCTTTTATTTCTTCTTCCCCTCAAATTTATCGTAGGCTTTAATGATATCCCGAACTAGTTTGTGGCGGACAACATCGCCTTCATCCAGATATACAAAGTCGATTCCGTCGATATCCTGCAGAATTTTTTGAATGGAAATGAGCCCGGATTCTTGTCGTCTCGGTAAGTCGGTCTGAGTGACATCACCGGTAATAATTGCCCGGCTGTTGAAACCAATTCTGGTTAAAAACATCTTCATCTGGATGTTGGTAGCGTTTTGGGCTTCATCCAAAATGACAAAAGCGTTGTTGAGTGTTCTTCCACGCATGTAGGCAAGAGGAGCAATCTCGATAATATTCTTGGTCATATGAAGTTCAAGACGATCCCGGTCAATCATATCTTCCAGAGCATCATAAAGAGGGCGGAGATAGGGATCGATTTTTTCTTTGAGGTCACCGGGTAGAAAACCGAGATTTTCTCCGGCTTCAACAGCTGGCCGGGCTAAAATGATTTTACGAACCTTCCGATCCTTCAATGCCTGAACGGCTAGTGCTACCGACGTATATGTTTTACCCGTTCCGGCGGGGCCAATGGCAAAGACGATATCATTGTTGGAAGAGGATTCTACAATTCGTCTTTGTCCGGGTGTTTTAGCCGTAATGGCTTCCCCGTTGTGGGTGTGAATGATGGTATCGCCACTTTCACCAAGGCTTCTAATTCGAGGCCGGGTGGCGGTGCTTTCACCGCTTTTCAGGGTGATGAGAGTCTTCACATCATCTTCTCCAACCTTATCTTTTCGGTCGAGAAGTTCGATCATGCCTTCGATGACTTTTGTCGCTGTTTCAACTTCTTCCTGAGGTCCGGTTAGTTTAAGGCGATCACCCCGGGCATTAAACTTAGTTTCCGGAAATGCCTTATCTAAAGCGATGATATTATGATCGTGTAAACCAAAAAGGGCTACAGGATCAGCATTCTTAATTTCTATGACTTGTTCGGAAAGTGTTTTCTCGTCTTCTATAACAGTACTGGTTTAGTGTTAATGAACAGCCTAAAGGTAAGAATTTAGTGCAAGAAATGATGGTCTCACTGAAGTAGATTCTATTTTTAGAAGAAAGGAAAGTGAGAGAGACTGTAGCTAGTCTAATTTTTCCGAGAGTTCTTCGAAACGAGCCGAAATATTGGTGGCACTGAAAACGCTGCTTCCTGCAACTAAGATATCAGCACCGGCATTGGCTATTTTTTTGGCGTTTTTAAGATTAACGCCTCCATCAACCTGAATAAGGAAACCAAGTTCTTTTTCATCTCGGATCGCAGCCAGTTTTTCAAGCTTTTTATAGCTGCTTTCAATAAAGCTTTGCCCACCAAAACCGGGGTTGACGCTCATAATCAAGACGAGGTCAACATCTTCAAGAACTGGCTCAATGGCTTGTAGAGGAGTGGCCGGGTTAACAACTACGCCCGTCATAATCCCATATTTTTTGATATTCTGAATAGTCCGGTGTAGGTGAGGACAGGTTTCCTGATGGACAGAAATCAAGTCTGCACCTGCTTGGACAAACGCTTCTACAAAATTATCCGGGTTTTCAATCATTAAGTGAACGTCGAAAAAAGCTTCCGGAGCGGCTGACTTAGCTGCTTTCACGATATTAGGGCCATAGCTGATATTCGGTACAAAATGCCCATCCATTATATCACAATGAATCCATGAAGCTCCACCTTCAACAACTTCTCCAATATCTTTACCCAGCTTTGTAAAATCAGCGGCTAAAATTGATGGTGCAATAAAGGGAAGTTCGAAATTCATCTAATCCTGATTGTTGTTGGGTTGATTGTTAGTGGAATCCGGCGGTGTAGAAGAGTTATTTCCAGTGGAATCAATGATAACAGCGCCACCTTCACTTTGTTCAATAACTTCAAACCGTTCTGAAATTACAAGTGTCAAAGTTTCTCCTTCACGAAGTTGCTCTTCTTTAGGAGAGAAATCTAATACGGTATTTGGGACAATATCTTTAGTTGGACGGAATTGGACTTCTTCAACCCTAAAACCGGCTTCTCGTAGCTTTAACTGAGCTTCAGGTAGTCGAAGCCCTATGATTTCAGGGACCGTGACAATTTTATTGCCAAACCCATCTCCAAGCACTAAATCAATGACGGTGCCTTTTTCGACGGTTGTTCCTGCAGGGATTGACTGTCTCAAAATGTTCTTAAATCTGGAAGACTCGTAACTCTTAGATCCCACAACCAAGCCATAGTTCTGAAGCTGAATCTCAGCATTTCGTGGAGATAGATTAACAACATCAGGTACCTGTACCTGAGGCCGGACTTCGGTATTCACGGTTAGGTAAACCTTTCGGTCCGGCTTTACAATGTTATCCGCTCCGGGACTTTGGTCAATAACGTAGTCGGCCGGGTATGCAGAATTTGCTCGCCGGTCAGTCACTTCGAATCGTAATCCGTAGCTGGTGAGCATGGTTTCTGCTTCTTCAAGAGAAATTCGGGTGACGTCGGGTACGGTTACCCCTTCATTAAAATTGGTATAAGAAGGCATAATGAAATTGTCGGCCACATAGAGTAGAGCCGCGCCGAATATCATCAGCGAAAAAGTACCGATGTAGAAATATTTGTTGGTGAGAATCTGCTTAAGCATGTGCATAAAATACAGGAACTATAGACGTGTTAAAAGTGCCAGGTTAACGAAAATTGTTCCATCTTCATGAGATTGGTGTTACTCTCGATTCGGCTGTTTTTTAGCTGAACGGTGAATAATGCATCGAAGGCGGAAACTACATGATTTACCAACAAAAGCTTCAGGATGTTCCCGGCTGCGCGATAATTGTCATTAAATGTCTGTGCACGATCCCGTCCTTGATAGAATAAAGTGTTCGGTTCATCCCTTCCCTGCCAGCCGTAGAAAAAAGTGTGATTAGGATCATAGTTGGGTGAACTCATGTTGATAGAGACATTGTAAAAATCTTGCCAGCCGGCCTGAAACTGATAATACTTACTGATTAGCTCATAGTATTGCTGGGAGCCATATTCAGGAAGTGTATGAGAAAATTCAATGCCCAATTTATTTTCAAAAACAAATGGGGTTTGATTTTCAACTTGGTGCAGAAGATTGATGTTTACTTTACCCCAATCGTTAGTAGTATTACTGAAGTCCGGATCTTGCCCCTCAATATTTGCCTGAAGGGTCTGCCAGTCGTTATCCAAACCATTTGCCTGCGAATACTCAACCAGCCATTCAGCATAAGCTAAAACACTCCAGTTTTTGTGAGTGAATGCTTCGTATGCTTTTTCCTGACGACGGGCTTTCGCATTTCTATCCAGATGATAGATGATACCAGCTGCTTCAATGGCAAAATAAACACCAGCTCGTGCCCATTTTCCGTTTAATGCCTGTCCAGCTCCGGGAACAAGTGCTGAAGCAGTAAAGGCTACAAAAGGCTTAGTTCGCGAAGCTTCTAAAACACCCGAGCGACTACTTGAAAATTCACTTTGATAAGAGAAGTCAGAAATATGCAGATCTGCTTCTGTTGATTTTTGAATTTCAGCCTTTTTAAAAATTCCGTTGCTGAAATCACTTACCACCTGAGCTGACATCGCCATAGGAAGCAATGTCATGGTCAGCCATATGAAAGTAAGTTTTTTCATAGCAGTTCAAAGTCGAAGGTTATGCCAAAGTGGATAAGAATATCTCTACCATAAGTCACTTTATTGCTCTGTGAGTTGGTAATGAAATCATCCGGTAGCGTGAGTGTAAATTTATTAAATCCATAGGATCCACTAACAAAGAATTTCAGCGGGAAAAGATAATACCCATTTAAGGCTAATCGTAATTCAGCTCCAATTCCAGACTTTAAATTATTGCCGGTGTCATAAGGACTTCTCCACCCGTTGCCGGTTTCAAAGAAGAAACGTGCAAAAACTTTATCCAGTGTATAAGGTCCGGCTTGTTTATTGATATTTCGAAAAATGGGTGCGAACCAGGATAAACTGGCGAAACCGGTGGTACTTCCTCCCAAAGCAAAATATGGATAGCTTCGCATGCCCAAAAATCCACCTACATAATCAGAATAGAACGAATCATTGGGATTGTTGAAATAATGGAAACCACGGATACGAGCCTGAAAAGCCTGATCCCCAAAGGTCTTGAAACCATAACGCATATGAATCTCGGAAGAGTGGTTGTTGGATTTCTTGAAGACTGGAACAAGAGATCCATCTTTAATCTCATACTCTTCAAGCAATTTAGAGGGCTGAAATTGATATCTCGCGTAGCCTTTTAAACCCAATGGAGCAATGTCGGCATCATTTGAGTAAGTATAGTAATCGAAGGTGTAAGATCCGGAATAGGTAGTTCCGCGAAAGTACTGAGATGAAGACCCGCTTATCTGAGCTTGAAGTTCACGGGAATAAAAATCATCGGTTGAAACTCTATAAGGGCTGTAAGCGATACCCAGCTCAAGCATGCTTCTGCGGCTTAGTTTACTTCTGAAGTAGAGCCCTGCTTCCCAAATGTCATAAGCAATGTTCGTGTTGACGGTATCCGGCAAACAAGATGTACATGGAAATTCTTCTATTGATAATCCATCAGATACATTCCTTCGGAGGTTATAAATTTCGAGAGCAATGGTGGGTGACCAGCTTCTCTCGATGAAAGGAAGACCCCGATGTTCGGCAATTAAAAAAGCGTCACGATCGAGCCCAAGAAGTCGGTCAGGTAAAAAGAATCCACCTATACTTTCAGCGGGCTGAGATGCTACACCAACCATAATTCCACCAAAAATACTGAGTTTATCAATGACGTCTCTGGAGGAGAAGTACACACCGGGTTTGGCATCGCGAAGCAAGTTCTCCCCAAACTTTCCAACCTTTCCATTTTTAATAAGCGACCCGTTATTTCCATTAATTTGCGAATAGTTATCAAAACGTAAGACCGGGAAAAAACTAAATCCGGAGTAGGTATCTTCGTACTCCCGATATTCCAGATCTTTATTTCCATCGATGGTGGTCATTTGATAACGGTACGTTCCGGTATCAGCTATGGCTTCTGCGGTAGCACCAAAAGGCCGGATATCTGTATCATCGAAATCGTTGAGCTTGTTAATGTATTCAAAATCAGCACCCGGAGATGTAATGTCATCAGGGAAAGCAGGTTCATAAAAACCCATCTGAGGCTGAGTTAATAAATTGAGCTCTTTAGCAGATTTAATTTTGTACCCATCTTTGTGAAATTCAGAGAAATAAAGCGTTCCATCTTCTCCAATATAAGGCATGAATGCACCGCCCATAACGCTGGTTAGCTTCTCCTCTTCACCGGTCTGAAGAGAAATTCGATAAATATTAAAAATGCCTTCTGGATTAGCTGAGTAGTACAAATACTCTCCATTAGGGCCTAAATGCGGATCGCGGTAATCAATGTATTTGTCGTTCAGGTAAGGGATCACTATTCCGGATGCCATATCATAAATATAAATATCCCGGTTATCGAGCTTAGCTTTGGCAAAATAGATTTTCGACTCAGCCTGATTCCACTCTGGAGTGTAAACGGTCTCACCGGATTTATAATTTGTAAGTTGCTTTACAGAATCCGTTTGACCCGGATATAGAAGTGCTAAGTTTTGAGTTCCCTGTGAATATTGAACGGCTACAATTTTTTCACCTGAAGGACTCCATTCCGGAGATTCAATTCGTGCACTGTTGGTGAGTCTTTTATTCTCTTCAGATTTGACGTCATAAAGAAAAATATCGCGGTAACTCTCACCATATTTATTCTTTTTGTTGATGGCGTAGGCGATTTTTTCACCATTTGGTGAGAAAGAGAAAGAGGTTTCCAGGAACGTTACCAATGGCTCCATAGAGCTGACATGGTTCTGTTTCTCATGATACTTAATGTCGTCGATGACAGCGATTTCTTTGTCTTTACCATTTAAATCTTTGAGGTAGAGCGACATCAACCCGTAATCAATTCCCTTATTGGATAAGTAGGCGAGCTTTGTGCCATCCGGCGATAGCTGAGGAAAAAAGTTATAGAAACCTGAGGGTTCAACAGTATCTGAAATAGTTGGGTTGATTCCGCTAGTAGCGTCAGTATAAAACTCTTTTCGTTCATCAATCCAACTTTGAAATACTTCTTCACCGGGAATACCTCTAGCCATTTCAATAGCTTCTTCAACAGAATAAACTCCTTTTTCTCCCAGTGCTGAGGTAATTTCGCGTAACACTTCATCCCCAAAACGATTGGCAAGATAGATTACAAAGGCATAGCCCTGATTATAAACAGTCTCGCGTTCAAGGCTGGTTTTGGAGGAGAATGTCCCCATTTGGGCTAAAGAGAAATAAGTATCGGAAAGAATCCGGGTTCGTAAAATCATATCCCTGTGGCTGTCCCATGTTTCATATAATAGACCTGCCGTTTGATATTGGGCAGTCCCTTCGGCTAGCCATGCGGGAATATTAACCGTTGCGAAGGGCATGGTTATAATTCCATTTGGAAAGCCATAGAGAACATCAGGCCGGCGAACATCTTCATAAGAAAGCCATTGGAGGTAGAAAGCCGGAATTTTACGGCTTCGCTTCATTCCTTTTTGAATCTGTATAATATGCGTGTACTCGTGGGATATTACATTCCGAAGCCAGTTATGAGTCCCCCGTAGAGGAGTGTTTAAAGCAGGTAACCAGATGTCAATTTTATTGTCGAAGAAGTAGGCTGCACCGTTTGAGTAATCTTCGCGGTCTTTGAGAACAATACTGACTTTTTCGTCTGTCTCGTACTGATAAAGTTGTGTAATTGGTGGTTGTACTTCTTCAGCAATTCGTGAAACTACTTGTGCAGAACGACTATTGCCTTCCTGGAAATGCACCAAAAAATGCTCGCTTTCTATAGTGTACCAGTCGAGGTGGTTTTGGGGATAGTCATAGAACCGGACATCAGTTTGTGCCTGTGTAAGTGAAGGCACAAAACATATCATCAACAATAAAACAGAAAGTAACTTGGTAATTCTCATTAGTGTACAACTCCAATTTTAATGAGTTTGGTTTCTGTTTTGCCACCAACCGTAGCTTTTATACGAGCTATATAGCCGCCGCTTCCCCAGTCCGCGGTTTCCACTCTGATTTCTTGTGGAAATCCGCCCGTAGAACTAACCGTTTCGTCAAAGATAATTCGGCCGCTTACAGTGATAATTGATACCTGAACGGTACCACCGGGTTCTGAGATCTGAAAGCGGATATTGGTATGATCTACTGCCGGATTTGGCCAATTATAAGTTTCTTCCTCGTTTAAAACACCAAAAGCAGAGGGTGTGCCTTCAAAAATGCTTTCCACTCTGGCCGATACTTTATTGAATGGAGCGGTGCCATAGCGTGAACCCCACTTGGTATCTGTGACCTGAGTCAGGTTCCATGATTTCAAGGTTCCGGAATGCCCAATTGTATAAAGACTTCCATCATAAATAATAGGATGAATAGGCTGGGCTTGAGCCGAAATTGCTTTGCCAACGTAAAGAGGAAAGCCTTCAATCAGTTCTCCATTGTTTGAATAAGCATAGATGTTGATAGACAAACTATCTTGCCCGACTACTAACGAGGCATATTCGGTTCCGGACTCAATTAAATCTGTATAAAGGGGAGTCCCAATAAACTGAACACCTTCCGGAGCGTTAACAGGATAGTAGTTTTGAATACTCCCGTTTTTATTCTGAGCAAGCAACTGATTGTTGAATTTGTCAACACGAAGAACTGAAGCATCATCTAAAATGGCAGGCCACTCAGCTCCTTCTTCCTCAAAAACAGGCAATTCAGCAGGATCTGATTCGGAGTCGAAAAGGGTGAATTTATTATCTTCAAATACATAGAAAATGCTTCGGCTGCCTTGCTGTATGGTACCGGTATAAATCCTATTTGTAGCTGATTCAGGGATGTATATGAAATCAGCTAAGTTGGTAAAGGTGACTTCTGCATTGCCACTATTACGTTCAACGGTGGCATATTCACCACCGATAATTTCGGACTGTTGAAATGGAATAGTCTGTAAAGATACTTCTGAGCCGTCGTTAGCTGAAAGTCCCGTGGTAGTAAGATCGGCATGAATAACTTGCCCACTTTGTGAACTTAGAAATCCTGTATTTGCAGGTATCGTTGAAGTCCATGTAGTGTCGAATTGTTGAGTAGTAACATTCCAGGTAAGGGAAGAGACCTCAATATTAGCTGAATTTTGCTGAGGTTTTTCTCCAAGAACAAGTTCATTCCCAATAAAAGGCTGCTGAATAGCTTGGTTTGATATTTGAAACTGAAGGTTTTCCGGATCTGAAATAGATACAGCCATAGCAGATTCCTGAGAAGGAATAATCAGGAAAGTATCTGAAGCTGTTTCATAAACGGATAGAGATAATGGGTAGTAGCTATAATATGGATCGTCTTCTGTAAAATAGCTTTGAGAGGAATCTAATTGAACCGAGAATTTTGAGGAATACAGATCAGAGTTTGGTTCATTGGCGCGAATCTTAAATGTAGCGGTAGTCAGGTTATCAGAAAAATCATACAGCTCGAAGAAGGAGGGGGCGCCGGAATTACTTTTGTTATTTGGACGAGTATCAGGGCCAAATCGGTTCTCATAAAAACTACGTTCTTGTCCAGACTGTAAAATAACCCTGTAGTTATTTCCACTCCACCAAAAATCAAAAGGTGCACCAAAGGCTGCGCTATTGTCCAATGCTCCGGGTACTCCGGGACCAATATCCTGGGCTCCATCAGCTTCTTCTAAATCAACTCCGCGACGATTTGGGTAAGCATTCACACGATCGTTCTGGAGCTGAAGATCAATCATGGCTTCATCGATGTGCCAAATCAAAATTCCACCATTTAGATTACGATCATCAGCAGGGTCATCTTCGTCTTCACCAACATCGAGTCCGCCAGGCAAGCTAAAATCAAAATTAGATGCATCAACAAAAGTCCCGGCTTCTAAAAGGGTATCAAAATCTGCTTCCTGAAATACAAAAGCTTCATCCTGATTGGTAAAAGTCTGCTGCACTTCCGTACCGTCGGGTTGGCGGATGGTGAGTGTAATACCTGTTCCATCCGGGTCTCGGTGTCGGTTTTCAATCAGAAAGTACTCAGACTCTGAGAGATTATACTTCGCGATAGCATTTCCCTGGTTTAACGAACTTGCCGGGAGCTGAATATCACCTTGGGTATTAACATCAATTTCAAAAGGTGTCTCCCAGCCTAAATACATTTTTTCCCAGGCTGAAGGTTCGGGCGGAAGTAATCCATTGTAGGAAAAGAAGCCAGCGCCATCCATCAGGCCAAAACGTCCGATGGCCGGATCTCCGGTTTCAGTGTTGAATAAATCCGGCAGGCCTAAATGACTACCTATGGAAGCACATAAAAGCCCATTTATAGAGAGTGGGAAAGCGAATTCGTTTTCCTGAATATCTAATCCGCGACGGGATTCGGTGCGAGGGATGATTAAAGTGTTCGTGACTCTGAAGTTCCCATCATTGACAGGAAAACCGTTAAACGAAGGGTCATTTAATAACTTTCCAAGATTATCTTTGCGGAGATAAATTGAGGGAATATCAAAAGGAGTGATATCCAGGCTGGTTCCGACAAGTTCAATATCCCGGCCAACGCCGGCATGAAAAATCACAAAAGCGGTTGTTTCAGGGTCTAATCCCGTTGCATCAAAATCAGGTCCATTTTCTACTTGCTGCCAGGCATCACGGGAGAGTTCTGCGATTTTTTCGTTTGTGAAAGTCTCGCCGGTCGGAGAATACTCTTCCATCTTTTTAGGCAATCGATAGATATCAGGTAACACCTGATAGTCGATCATTAATTGTCCGTCCGATGACTTCTCGAAATAGTTCTTAGCAAATTCAAGGTGAGCCTCAAAGTAGTTCCGATTGTGCGGAAGTGGTTCAACCCGAAAATCTTCAGCGTTAGCTAAATAGGGAAGACCTTCCATGCCATTTGGCCCGAAGATGCCGGTACCTGTGGTCAGGCGATTGCTGTCAGGTTGAAATTCAACCATAATAGCAACCACGTTAAGAGTGCCGGTCGCATTTAAGTTATCTGCTAATTGTGGCTGAGCTTCAGCGATAGCATGAGAACGTTTAATGGGGATCTCTTGAGCGGAAATATCAATCGTAACAAATAGAAAGAGCATGCTAACGGTTAACATGCTCTTTAAAATAGACTTCAAATGTTGCATGTATTAAAAATCAATAAGCAAACTGAATCGTAATGTGTTAGCAAGAGGGTGATCCTGTTCCAGTGTTTTTATGTAACTGAAATCAACCCCAAGGAAATTATATCGGATACCGGCTCCAAATGTAATGTATTCACGATCTCCGTTTTGGGGATCTTCGTAATAGTATCCTCCGCGAAGCGCGAACTGATTATTATACCAGTATTCTAAACCGGCACCAATCATGAACTGCTGCAGGACGCCGACTTCGATGGTATTTTGGCCATCAAATCTCTCGAAACTATCCCAAGATTTGAAAATAGACTCAATTGGTCCGGCAGCTACACGAGCTGTGTCAATAGACCCATCAGGATTAGTTGTGAATTTAGGTTCGGTACGTGCCATGATTTTCGAAATGTCATTGGCAATAGTGATTCGGTTGATACCGTCATCATCAAGATCAAGGTCAAAAGACCATCCAAAACGCAATACGGTTGGGAGGGGATCTTTCTGAGCGTTATCGGTGTACTGAATTCCAGGACCTATGTTGGAGAGGTTGGTACCAAAGCTGAACCGAGCATCCCGGCCGCCAAGAGCGAAAACATCCGTTTTGTACAGAAAGGATAGATCAAGGGCAACACTGTTCCCCGGATTTACTTTCTGAGCTGCAATAGAAGTTCCGCTTGCTAAACTTGAGTATATAAGTCGCAAGCTAGCTCCAAGGCCTAAGTTTTTACTCACCTGATATCCATAAGAACCTCCTAATGCCAATTCATAACTGTTGAATCGGGAAATGGGTTCTGGACTGGTTTCATCGGTAACTACTTGTTCACCAAGATTAAGGTAAGTCAAGTGAGCTCCGATTGTACCCACTCCTTCGATGTAGTATTTACCTACAACATAGTCGTAGAATAAATCACTTACGTTGAAGTTGGCTAACCAATTGGAGTGGGTGATACTGGCTTGATTTGAGCCCTTTTGAAAGGCTAACCCAGCCGGGTTCCAAAATAGCGCGGAGGCGTTGTCGGCAAGGGCTACACCTGTGTTTCCCATACCGGCACCACGCGAATCCGGTTCTATTTGTAGAAAGGGTACTGCTGTAATGGCAACCTGTGCTTGTGTAATGGTTGGGGCTAAAAATAAAAGCCCAACCGCTATTATGGATACTATCCTTTTCATAAAAACTATAGTTAAATAATTGAACTCAAATATAAGAGATTCAAGTTTAAGTTACGATGTTAGCGTATAATTACGAGCTTTTCGATTTGCTCTGCTGTTTGTCTTCCTTTCGGGGTATCTGTTGTAACCCGAAGCACATAAATATAAGTACCGTTACCCAGGCGATCATAATCCCGGTCACGGCCATCCCATGAAATACTGGCATAAGAACTTGTAGTTATGAGTGACTGTTCAATTTGCTGCACCGGCTTGCCACTCAATGTGTAAATACGTACTGACACATCTAACGGATTACCGGGCTGGTTATGTTCGAAGCTGAATCGGGTGGCATTATTCATCGGATTGGGGAAGTTAAAGACGTTTCTAACGCTTAACTCCTCACTCGATGCAACCTCGAAGAAAATTTCTTCTTCGGTTGGGTTATTATGCACATCCCACGCTCGAACTTTAAGGGTATAGCTACCCTCAGGAAGTTGATCCAGAGGGTACTCGATACGCCCCCGTGTGAAATCATTTAAACTGCCCTCATAAAAGTCGTTGAGGACAAACGATTGTTGTGGTTTGGTATCGATTGTAGCAATTATTTCATGTCCTACTCCTGTTCCTGTAGTATTTATACCTGATTGATCTTCAAGCTCTATAATTAAATTCGGTGAACCGTTTACAAGGTTACCGTTTACAAAACGCTGGTCATTGAGGAATATATCCAACTTTGGACCATTTCCGTCATCTACTGCGTTTTCATTGACTCCGTTGAAATTTACTTTGGTGAACGACCCGCCCGCTGTAGTACCATTATTGTTGGCGAAAAATATGATGCGGCCGTTGTCATCTGAAAAACTTATATCCTTTGGTACGATGAAAGAAGAGGTAAACTGCCCGTTACTTACTGCTGCTTTACCACGGAATAACACGTCATTTTCAACATCATAACTGCAGTCAGTGAGGTTACAGCGTTCTTCAGCAACCCATTCCCGGTCAGACGGGAGTGGTACATTTCTTCGGGCATCCATAACAGTTACAGTCGCTTCTCCGCTATAATTAGGGAGCGCATTGCCTGCTAAATCTCTTATTTGTCCTGTAAGGCTAACCTGATCTAAAGCGCGAATAGTAAGTGTAGTGTCTTGGTCTGTATCACTAAAACCGTTGATGGATGTAAGCTCAGCTTGTTGTTCCGGAAGTCGGAATCTAGTTGCAGGGTCACCGACTAGAATAAATTTCTTGCTGTTTCGGGATGATACAACCGGAATTCCATTAATCAGGGAATTCTTGGTTCGGGTATAGATATCACCAAGGCGGAGCGGAGTGCCATCGCTATTACGCTCTACCATGCGCTGTGATAGGGCTACGTTCAACCCAAAATTATTATTAGACTGAATGCCTGAACCTGTATATACAACACGGGTGGTGGTAAAAGCTCCGATAACACCACCATTTTCTGCAAAAAATAACTGCTCGGCACCAGATTGTGCATCGATGTCATCATAACGCCCAAACTGACAAGTAGCGGTAACCAATACTGCTAAGTAATTTTTGTTGGTTAGATTTGGAATGTAGTCCGTCAAGAAAAGCTCTTCATCCGAAAGCGTCTGCTCATTACCATGACCGGAATAGTTCATGACCAGCGTACCATTGTTCAGTGTGCTGATGAATTCTTCAGTAGCTCCTGGAATTTGGCGTCCTGAACCAGTTATTTCTTCCGGATAAGCAAATTCATAAATCTTTTTAATACGAAGTCCCGGTTCAATGATATTCATCCTTTCGGCAGATTCATCGGCATTAAGCACATGAAGATCTCTGTTTCTATCTACATCCGGGAAGTCATCGTCAGCGGCAAAAGAAATAAGATTTTGCCATGAACCTGTATTGGAAGGGTCTTCATAAATTTTGATTTTCTGAATGGCTGTAGCTGCTTCAGACCTATTTTGTGCAGGAATACGCCCAAGACCAATATCTAGCAAGTGAGAGTTGTTTGTATTTCCAGCTCCCAAAGCCCCCTCATCATCATCAAGGAAGCCAAAGAAATCATCTGTAGCATAAGATCGTGTTCTTTCTAAAGACTCGCTGCTTTGATAAGTAACAATATAGTTTGTGAAGCTATTATTAATGATATCTTTATAGTCATAAGTAGCATCGCCGAAAAGGAGTAGATACTTAGGCGGAATCTGACCATCATTGAGCGCACGGTCATAAAGGAACTTGGTATAATCTCGAATTGCAGAGGGATCAAGAACGCCACTCGAAAACTCATTCAGGATTTGCTCTTGAGTAACAACTACAGGAGTTAATCCGTCTTTATCAGCACGGTAAGCAGCAAGCTCTTCAGCATACTCAAGAAACTCCTCAGCAACTACAATTATATAGTCAGGATACTCGGTAATACCTCTCAAATTCTGAGCTTCAACAGGCTGACCGGCTGCAGGTTGATTGAAGGTAGACTGGGCAATAAATCGTAAATCATTTCCTGTGCGGTAATTGACGCTGAAGGTGCCATTTGATCCGGTTGATCCTAGAAGCTTAGGACTTGTTGGATCTGTTACATCCAAAACGGTTGGCTGGCTATCGAAACCGGTAAGCCGGTATTGACCTAACTCCGAAGAAGAACCATCAGCAGGAGAATAAAAGAATAAGCGGTTATTTTTAGCCTGTAACTCCCTTTGTACAACAATGCGAAACCAGTCTAAAAAGCCTGTAGAATTAGATTCAGTATGATTATAGGTAGCACTAGCTTCAATGACTCCATTTTGGATGCTTGGGGTAATTGAAGTTGAGAAGCTGTTAGCCACTCCCGATTCGCCTTCACTGCAATTATAGCAGCTGGAGCAATTGTTACATCTCAAAGACCGTATGTTTATATCAGCTATTTCAACTTCATTCAGTGAAATGTCAAAACTCGAAGAGCGTGTAGAACGGCTTACAAACTGTCCTTCAACTGTAAGTGGCTCATCTTCTAATATTCCGGGTAGCGTATCTGAAAACACGGTGATGGGTGTCCCGTTACTTGTGGCTTCAAAACGACGGCCAAACCAGTATCGACCCGACTTAATACGATCTTCGGATTTATAAAGCTCTTCATCTTTCCAGATGAAATCAGAGAATGTTGTTATGGTTCTGGAAGGAGAGATATTGTTATTAGATACAGAAAGTCGGCTACCAGCTTCATCACCAATAGTAAGGAATACGAAATTCTGATTACTGTATGGGTGTATTTGGTGTGAAAAATCAAGACTGTCTCTTAATATCTGGTGTGGGCTATTTCCATAAAACAGCACACGGTCATTGGTGTTAAATACGCCATCATTCTGACCTTCAACAATGATTGGTAATTGGCTTAGTTCAGGGCGGGAAGCGCTGTTTAACTCTGGCAGCTGATATCCGTTAGTGCCCCATAACTGTATATTTCGAGGATCGATGGAAGAAATGTCAATGCCAAGACTTTCCATATAGTCAGCATCAAGTTGGTAGATTGCACTTTGAGTGACCGGTATTTTGTACCAGGTTCCGGTTTCAAATAAAGAAGTGCTTAAAGCTTTAGAGCGATTTTGTTTTGGCAGAACCTGATCTCCTTCCTTATAAACACGCAAGCGAAGTTTTCTAAGTACCAGTGTTTCTCTTTCTCCATGTCGGGCAATGTTTATGCTTAACGAACTCACCTTATTTCCTCTATATACACCAGGTTCAGAGGTTTCGATTAATGGCTGGTTTGTTGAGGAGAGAGCGAGGACGGCAGCTTTTTCCTGACTTACTGTAGAATTTAGAGTAGATACAGCCTGTTCCAGGATTTGATATCGAGGCGAATTTCCAGACACAGGAACTGTAAGGCCGTATGAAGACATGATTTTCAGGTCATCATTGACGAACTCATAGTCCGTAAAGGAACTCGTTTCTGCTACTACTTTCAGTTGCTGGGCATTAACCCCTTGAGCAATCAATAAGCAAAGCAAACTACTAATAAAAAGCAGCCTGTTAAGCATATAGAACTAATTGTTTACTGTTTGCGCGTATTAACGCTTAAAAGTTTGTAGCAGTATTTCTATAACGTATATAGTGCTTCGAGTTTAGGTTGACCTGTTAAGATGAGAGTGTTCTCTGTGATGATGTTTAATTAACGATAAATTGAATAGTAGCTTTATTCTATAAAGAGATGTCGTTTTGTTTTCAGGTCGACTGTATAATATGTGTGTGAAATAATAATGTCAATAAAAAAATAAACCCGCTCTAAAATAAAGCGGGTTTTAGGGCTTTAAAGCATTTCAAGTACTAAAGAAGAAGCTCCGCCACCGCCATTACAAATGCCGGCACAGCCATATTTACCTTTTGTACGCTTAAGAGCATGGATTAGGGTCACTATGATGCGAGCCCCAGAACAACCCAGTGGATGCCCAATACTGACAGCCCCACCGTGGATATTCACTTTTTCAGGGTCGAGTTCAAGAATTTGGTTGTTTGCAAGAGCTACGACTGAGAAGGCTTCATTAATTTCAAAAAGGTCAATGTCATCTTTGCTAAGTCCTGCTCGGTCCAAAGCAATAGGTATTGCATCAGCAGGAGCGGTTGTAAACCATTCGGGAGCTTTAGCAGCACTTGCGTGGCTCAGAATTTTAGCGAGTGGTTTTAAGCCTAATTCTTCTGCTTTTTCTGCACTCATCACCAGAACAGCTGCTGCACCGTCATTGATACTAGAGGCGTTAGCCGCTGTAACGGTTCCGTCTTTAGCGAATACAGGTCTTAAATTGGGAATTTTTTCAAAACGGACTTTATCTAATTCTTCATCCTTCTCAACTTCAGTTACGTTGCCTTTTCGGTCTTTGACCTTCATTTTGATTACTTCATCACTAAAGTAACCTTTTTCAGTAGCATCGATAGCACGCTTGTAAGAAGTGATCGCATACTCGTCCTGTTCCTCGCGGCTAATATTGCATTCCCGGGCACATAAATCTCCGGCATTTCCCATCATGTACTTATTATACACATCGAAAAGTCCATCTTTAACGATACCATCCTCAGCTTCTACATTTCCGTATTTGGAACCAAAGCGTTGTTTGGGAAGGTAGTAGGGGACATTACTCATGCTTTCCATACCGCCCGCTATAATGATGTCTGCCTGACCCAATCGAATTTGGTCTGCCGCTATCATAATGGACTTCATTCCGGATGCACATACTTTATTAACGGTAGTTGCGGGCGTGCGTTCGTGAAGACCGGCTTTCATTGCTGCCTGGCGTGCAGGTGCTTGACCTATTCCGGCTGAAAGGACATTCCCCATAACTACTTCTTGTACATCATCAGCTTTGATACCACCGGCTTTAACGGCTTCGAGAATTGCAGAAGCTCCAAGTTCAGGTGCAGAAAAAGATGATAAACTACTGCCGAATGCTCCCATTGGAGTTCGTTTAGCGGATACAATTACTACGTCTCGCATGATAGAAATAATTTAATGATTAGATATTCTGTAAGCGCTTTTTTAACGCTCTAAAGATACTAAAGCCTTGGCAATGATGATATCTTAAAATGCCTGCTTTAAGTCTTCGATGAGATCTTCAGCATCTTCAATTCCTACAGAAATTCTGATCAAAGAATCTTTAAGTCCCGCTTTTTCGCGAACGTCTTTTGGAATGGAACCGTGAGTCATAGATGCGGGGTGACTGATTAAGGACTCAACACCGCCTAAACTTTCTGCCAAGGTGAAGACCTTGGTATTCTGCATAAATTTAGTTGCGGCTTCTATAGAATCATCTTTCAGGGTAAAGGAAAGCATAGCCCCAAAATCATCCATCTGCTTTTTAGCCAAATCATGTTGTGGGTGAGACTTTAATCCTGGATATAGAACAGACTCAACTTTGCCATGACCTTCAAGAAAGGCCGCTATTTCCTTAGCATTATCTACCGAACGCTGTACGCGAACACTCAGGGTTTTGATACCTCTTAAAGTCAGGTAGCAATCCATAGGTCCCGGAACAGCTCCCGAAGTCTTGGTTTGAAAACGCAGATTCTCCATGATTTCATCATTAGAACTTGCAACCGCTCCATGAATTACATCAGAATGTCCGGCTAAATATTTAGTGGCCGAATGAAGAACAGCATCAGCACCAAATTCTAAAGGGCGCTGGAGGTAAGGGGAAGCAAATGTATTATCAACTACGGTAAGGATATTGCTGGGCTTAGCTATATCCACTAATCCCTTGATATCCACAATACGCAAAAGAGGATTTGTGGGTGTTTCAATCCACATCAATTTAGTTTCAGGTCTAATTTCATCTTTCACTTTAGAGATATCAGTCATGTCCACAAAAGTGAAGTCAATGCCATAAGGCTCAAAAACTTTAGTAAAAAGACGATAAGAGCCGCCATACAAGTCGTTAGTGGTGATAACATGGTCACCAGGACGAAGCATCTTCATGAGCGCATCCATCGCGGCTACTCCGCTGGAAAAGCAGGCAGCTTCATCGGCTCCTTCAAGGCCTGCAAGCATTTTCTCGAGTGCAGTACGGGTTGGATTTCCTACTCGGGCATAATCGTAACCCTTATGCTTGTTTGGGGCTTCTTGCTCGTAGGTTGAAGTTTGAAAGATGGGGGGCATTACCGCGCCTGAGGTTTCTTCTGACTTCTGGCCGGCGTGAATCGTCTTCGTGTTAAATTTCATAATTAGTTGTCTGCAGATGCAGTTTTGCGATTTTTTAAAGTTTTGAGAACACTGAGTTTTTGGATGTACTCATCGTTATTGGCATCTATTGCAACCAATTTTTCATAGTAATCAATCGCAAAATTGATGAGGTTATAGGCTTTATTTTCTAACTCGTTTTTGTCGTTCTCAAAAGCACTGGGTAACAGCGAAAGATATTGTGCTGAAAGGTTATTGTAGAACACAGCGAGGCTTTCAAGGTATTCGGTATTGGATGTATCTCTGCGGAAGGCTTCAATTAGTTGGGTTTCTGCTTCATCACCCATTCCTTCAGCTTCAAATAAAATCTGATCTACCAGAACAGTATCGTTGTTGCTGTAGGCTGATTTGAGGTCTTCCATGATACCTGATGTGATCAGATATAACTGAGTGCCATAAACATTCCTTAGGTTGGCATTATCAGGATTGTTTGCTACAAGTGACTCGAGGATGTCGACAGCTTGCTCGTTGCTTCCGTTCGAGATGTACGCGTTTACAAGTCCAAAGGCAAGGTTGAGGTCTTCCTCCAGATTGGTGTTCGCAAGTTCGTAATAATAGGCAGACTGTTCCGGATCTCCTTTTTCAAGATAAAGATATCCAAGGTTTTCATAGATTTCTGTCGGTTCATCTCCTGCATATTCTAATGCAGTTTCCAGAGTGCCTATTGCATCATCTACATCGCCTTGGTTGAACTGAGCTACTGATAGGTTTTTGTAGCTGCTGACAGCATCTTCCCGCAGGATAAGGGCATTCTTAAAATGTATAGAAGCCAGATGATATCTATCTGACAGTGCGTCGTTATCAGTGATACGCAAACCGGCATTATGTTCGCTTTTCCAGTACTGCTGGCGAAGGCTGTCAATAGTAGCTACTTGTGCATTTAAAGCACCGTATTCTATTGCCATTTCAAAATTCTGATCTGTATTTGAATAGAATTCCGGCCGTAATTCAGGGTCAGTATCCTGAGCGAAAGAAGCATTGATTTTCCCCTTCTGAATATATAATTCGGGCTGAGCAGGATTTTCTGCAAGCCGTGCATCTATCTCAGTTATGGCTTCCTGATATTTATTATTCTGAATGAGTTCATCAATATTAACCTTTGAAGAACTGCATGATAAAAAAAACCCGGTCACAAGAAGTAAACCTGTAAACCGGGTAAAATTTGAAATAGTCATATTAAATTTTTTGATATGGGAAATTACATGCCCGCTTTATTCATGGCTTCTTCTGCTTTTTCCTGCATATCTAGTTGTAAATATACACGAGAAAGTGATTGCCATACTCGTTGGTTATCAGGGTTTAATTCCGCTGATTTTTCATAGGCTGTCATAGCTTGGCGGATAATCTCTTTGGCCTGTTCGTCAAGCTGTGTAGCAAGTTCATTATCCTGAGTGAAGTTTCTCTTTTGATAAAGAACAGAAGCTTTATTCTGGTAAGAGATTCCAAGATACTCATACGCTTGTGCGTTATTAGCATCAAGTTCAGTTACCTGTGTAAGTTCTTCTTCAGCTTGGTCGCTAAATGAATTCATACTAGCTAAGAGCTCTTCATTTTGAGAAATGAGGGAATCAATAGATGCATTAATGGCGTCAGAATCACCTTCATTATTTCTGAGCTGAGTAGTGTACTCATAAATGGTATCGTAATTCGCATCGATCTCTTCAGTCACCTCAGTGGCTGCCTGTAGTAGTTGTGTTCCTAAAGCAAAGTGATAGCGTGCATTCTCAGGATTACGCTCAATAAGGTTTCTAAGAGTTTGCATGGACTTGTCTCTTTGTCCTGCTTGCATGTAAGCATCTGCTAATACAGTAACCAATTGAATGCTATCCGGATATGCATCAACACCAGTGTTTAAAACGTCGATTGCTTTTTCAGGCTGGTCGTCAGCGTTGTAGTAACTTCCTAATCTTTGGTAGTCCTCTGCTGGAGTAGGTGATTTTAGATCCATCGCTGTTTCGAGCGCTGAAATTGCACCTGCATAGTCTCCGTCAATTCCTCTAACCTGAGCTAAAATATCCCAGGAAAGGGTACTGTCCGGGTTAATGATAACGGCATTTTCAAGGTGAGCAATAGATGTTTTGATAGGCTCATCAACGGTAGCACGCAGAGAGTCACTATTTACGTACTCAATAGCTGTGTTGTGCTCAAATCCCCAGGTATTCAAAACCAGGTTTGTTACATCTCCTTTTTCAGAAGGAGCTTCTTCCATGCTCTCAAATTTCTCTCTTGCGGTAAGAATGTTCTCACGGAAATTTGTGTAAGTTTCTTTTCTTTCACCGGCCTGTGGAATTGTTTTTGCTTTTTCAGCATATGCCAAAGCCTTGTAATAGTACGGAAGTCCTGTTTCAGGATTCTTTTCAATGGAACGATCTAATACGGAAAGGGCACTATCAAACCTCTGAGTAAAGATATTTTTTTGTGCTTCATCAATAAGAGGGTCCGAAGTTTCACAACTGGCAAGTATCCCAACAAGTAAGAATGCTGAGAATAGATTTCTAAGTAGCTTTTTCATTTTTATCTAAAATTGTATTTGGTTGAAATCGGGTCAAATTTATATGTTAGTGAAAATAATCATATGTGCTGCTTTCTGCAATTTATTAGCACACATGCTTTTGGTTCCATTTCAATTTAATCCTTAAAGAATATTTACATGAAAAAAATACATTCTACTGACACAGCACCTGCTGCAATCGGCCCTTACAGCCAAGCTACCTCACATAACGGTACATTATATTGTTCCGGTCAAATTCCTTTAGATCCAAAAACCATGGAGTTAGTGGGAGAGACTGCTGCTGAACAAGCTGAGCAGGTCATGAAAAATCTTGAAGCTGTTCTTACTGAAGCAGGTGTAGATTTCTCCAATGTGCTGAAATGCACAATATTTTTAGCGGATATGGGAGACTTTGGAGCTGTTAATGAAGTATATGGAGCTCGATTTAAATCTGATCCCCCTGCAAGAGAAACGGTAGCTGTAAAAACACTTCCCAAGAACGTACTGGTAGAGATTAGCTGTATTGCTTATCTATAATCTTTTTAAAGTCGGAAATCAGTTTTCAAATATAGCTTGAGCTGTATTTCCGGCTTTATCTTTTATCTCTATATATGCTGTATTTGATGAATTAGGATCAAAGCCCGGAAGAGAATAGATCAAAAGATCTTTTTCATAATCATATTCAGCAATACCGCGTACTCCATTTACTTTGAAAACAGCAGAAGAAGATTCAATTCCAGTTTCCTCATCTGTCACCTGAACGGAAGCTTTCCAAACCCCATAGTCGGTTTGATAGACTTGGAAATAAGAAATTTCAGGAGCTGTACTATCGGGCATGATCACAAACTCTCCAAGCTCAGAGGGGTAGGCATGAATAGTTCTGCCGATTAACTCAGAATCGATATAATCCAAAGACTCATCGGAGTTATCTTTTTGAAATAACCGGTATTTGTTGCCCGGTTCAAATGCATCTCCCATATAAAGCTGAACTTGATAGTCAGATTTGATCGCTAACATTTGAGGCTGAATTGAGATCTGAATTTCATTATTCGTTATATCGTATCCCGTAGCAACAGTTAAAGTATCGAAAAAAGCATGAGTGCCGAAGCGAACTTTCAATCGCTGATCGGGAGTACTGATTATTTCAGGTTCAGTAGGTTTGATTCTTGTGAAATTCACCGAGGTAGAAGAATCTAATTGAACAATCTGCTGATTCTCCGACCATGGATATCCCAAATCATCTCTTCTCAAGTCAATCGTACTTTTCAAATCGGGAGAAAACCAGTTTTCAGACCAGAACCACTTTTCGGGATTTGTATTTAGCTCACCCAGGGAGGAAGACGAGGTGCGGGAACTCTTAACGAGTGTAATTTTAGCTGTTGAAGTATTTCCGAAATAATCAGAGGCAACAATGGTGTAGTTCCGAGCTGAATCTTCTGGTATCAGCATCGCTTGCTCTTTGGTGATGATATAGAACGGATTGTTACTGCCGTCCTTTTTATATAATCGCTGGTGACCTCTTTGAGAAGAACCGAAGGGAGCTATCCGATCCAAAGTCATTTCACTGGGTTCATTATAGCTAAAGGTATTCAGCTCTTCATAAAAAAGAGTGTCTGAATCCTGAATCAGAGCAAGAGAATAAACGGCGTAGGCATTATAAACATCATTGGCTCGGTCATACACATTTACCGCAAACCCTGTTTTGCCTGAAACGTTAACTTCTCCAAAATCATAAACGCCGGATCGAGTTTCTTTGACACGGGAATAATAGGAAGTCGGGCGTCCTTCAATTCGGCTATCCTTGCTCAGAGGCTCCAAAATAATAGAGGAAAATACCGGGGGCAGTTCATCTTTCACCGTTAAGTTTGATGTTAATGCGTTGATGGGCTGCTCAATAGAATCCCGAATTTCAAAGTGAAGGTGTGGCGGGCCTATGCCGGTTGAACCTGTATACCCTATAACATCTCCTTGCTCTACCTTAATCTGGAGCGAATCCATAATGACATCCATTTCAAAAGAATAATCAATCATCCGAATAGAGTCGGCCATGGCCTGAAAAGCATCATTAAACCGCTGCATATGAGCATAGACGGTAAAGGTACCGTCAGGATGTTTTAGATAAACAGCATTTCCATACCCACGTTCGGTAACCAAAAGCCGATATAGAATACCTTCTTTAGATGCATACACTTTATACCCTTCACGACCCCACGTCTTGATATCAAGTCCGGCATGGAAATGCGCCGAACGAGTCTCACCAAATGTTGAACTCAGGTAATTTCCTGAGTTTGTTGGCCATAAGTAGTCCAAAGACTGAGCACTCAGCGGTAGATAGAATAGACTGCAAATTAAAAGGAAGAAAAGCCTCAAATCTTACTCGATATTCACCGTTAGTGTTGTTATTCCATTGTCGAGAAGTACCTCCAGTTTATCTCCTGAAGCAACCGGGCCAACTCCTTCCGGCGTACCGGTGAAAATCAGATCTCCCGGATATAGAGTGAAAATGCCGGACAGAAAGTTAATAAGGTTAGGAACAGGGAAGATCATTTCAGAAGAATTTCCATGTTGCTTCACAAACCCATTCTGGAATAGTTTGATATCTAGATCGTCTGGATTATTAATTTCTGAAAATGGCACGAAGGAGCTGATTGGCGCAAAATTATCAAATCCTTTCGCTATGGTCCAGGGTTGACCCTGTTTTTTAGAAATGGATTGAATATCACGCGCAGTAAAGTCGATTCCAACTCCATACCCGCCCACATGATCCATAGCTGAACCGTGCGAAATATTCTTTCCTTCTTTTGAAATTGCGATCACAATTTCAGCTTCGTAATGAACATCATTACTATGAGGTGGAATCGAAATTGTAGCGTCGTTATGGCAAATGGTTCCAAGAGGTTTTAAAAAAACCAGAGGGACTTTGGGTATAGCGCTGCCCATTTCTTTAGCATGCTGAGCATAATTCCGCCCTATGCAGTAGATGTTGTTAACATCAAGATCAAGACCAGGTATTGATGGATTTTTCATAATTAGAAGATATAAAAAAAGCCTCGCACAAAAAGTATGTACGAGGCTTTAAATTCTTATAAATGTAGATCAGTTGAGAGGCTCTACATTAACGTGCTTGCGTCCGCCAGAACGAACTGCAAAATTTACTGTTCCGTCTGATGTTGCGAATAAAGTATCATCGCCACCACGTTGTACGTTATCACCGGGGTGAAATTTTGTACCGCGTTGACGTACAATGATTCCTCCGGCGCGAACAAATTCACCACCGAATTTTTTAACACCAAGCATTTTTGGATTGGAATCGCGACCGTTTCTTGTCGAACCTTGACCTTTCTTATGTGCCATAATAGTAAGGGTTTATTATTGAAAAATTTATTTTAGAGCGTCGATCAGTTCAGCTTTTCTCATACTCGAGTACCCGGTAAGGCCTCTTTCTTTCGCTAAATCAGTAAGTTCAGCAACTGTCATTGAACTTAGATCTTTGCCTTCTTCTTTTTTGGAAGCTGCTTCTTTTTCGGAGGATTTAGCTTCAGCCTTTTTAGCAGGAGCGTCATCTTTCTTTGCTGCCTTCTTTTTCTTAGGAGCAGAACCGGAAGTAGAGATACTCTCAATTTGAATCTGAGACATCACTTGTCGGTGTCCATTCAGCTTCTGATATCCTTTACGGCGTTTTTTCTTAAATACTAATACTTTGTCAGCTTTCACCGTATCTAAGATCGTAGCGGAAATCTCAGCTCCTTCAACATTAGGAGTTCCAATATTCACATTTCCGTTGTCATCTTTAATTAGCAACACTTTATCAAAGGTAAGCTTGTCATCGTCAGCGTTTTGCTTGTCCACAAAAAGCACGTCGTTTTCAGCTACTTTGTATTGGTGTCCGCCTATTTCAACAATAGCGTACATAATCTGTTAATTTCTTTCTTTGCGTTTAGTTCAGAGCTTGAAAAGATAAGGTTTAGTCTTCAGAAAACAAAGCAAATCTGTACTGATAAATTCATAAACTTCACTTAAATTCAGAGAAAAGTAATTCAGGAAAGCATTATGAAGAAATTACCTTCTTTACACGAACAAGCATTTAAATACAAAAATACTAAAAGACTTCAGCGTGATGGGGGAAGAGCTTGGATAAAAGACTCTCAGCTGCATGAAGCACGAAAGGATTCGAACGGGAGATTCGTAACAGTGCCCGCTAAGTTAAAAGTACCTTTTAAAGCCACGACTATTGAAGACAACAAAGATCTGTCCACTCATTTGCCGGATAATTCCCCTTTGCCTTAATAAATTAAGCGACAAGAGGTACAGCTCGCTGGAATCCTTGACGGTTTACATGACCGATATACTTACCAATAATCCGGACTTCTTCGAACACGTCGGGCTCGATGAAGATGTCGTCATAATCTTCATTCGCAGGTTCTAAGCGTAAACCATTGTCATCCCAGTAGATTTTTTTAAGACTGGTTTCGCCGTCATAGAGCACCGCACCGATATCTCCATTCTTGACATCGGTATCCATAAGGAGCACAAAGTCGCCGTCGTAGATACCCACATCTTTCATACTGAATCCAGAAACGCGAAGCGCAAACAGGTCATCTAAATTTGGGAATAGGGTATCCATGGTGATACTTCCCAAGTTAGCTTCAACAGCTTCCTGCAGGTATCCGGCAGCGATTAAGCCGCGAACAGGTATTCCTTCTTGTTCATCCGTTTCTCCAAGTAAGCTCTTCTTCTCGGCAGGCAAATCATATTCTTCATCATTTCGCTTAACCAGATAGCCTTTCTTGAGTAGCGCCTGTATATTTTGGGTAACGCTGTTGGGTGAGGCATATCCAAAATGATCAGCAATCTCACGGTAAGTGGGCCAGACTTCATTGTCTTTTTTATAATCTACAATGAAGGTGAAGAATTCATGCTGTTTACGAGTCAAATGTGCATTGTCCATAGCGAATGATATTTAATGTAAGAAACATGTGTAATAAACGGAGTTTGTCTATGAAGGTCAATAAGAAATGTGTAAAAAGTATGTGTGCTTTTTTGGGAGCTGTGATTTTATTGGTTTCAGCAACTTCATGTAAGCAGGAAAGCGCGTATTCAAAGTTGGTTACTGATGATTATCCGGAACTATACACATTTATCTTCGATCGTAATGCAGACTCTATCCTCACTTTTGTAGATCACCCTAAAGAACACATCCGAGAGCAAGCATGGAGAGCGTTGATCAGTACACCAGTTCAGGATATGGATGCCTTTATTACCAAGGTACAATATTCGAATACAATAGAAGCCTGGACGTCGGTGAGCGCTCATGAAATTAGTGAGTCTCAGTTATTAAGACTTCATGACCTTTGGAGAAACAGAAGCACGTTGAGGAAAGGCATCAGTTTAGTGTTAGGGAAGCAGGGTAATCAGGCTTCTTTGGATTTACTGGTGCAATATTTTAATGAAATTATTGGGGAGGACTCTGACTACGAGTATGAAGCAGCCTTAGCTATTGGGCGACTGATGATTGATTACGAGATGGGTGAAACAACACAACGGAGCATTCTCAGGTATGCAGCTGTGTTGGAGGATGAAGATCTATACCGGGCCTACATGTATGGGTTGTACCGAAGCGGAGAAGCACTCCAAAACCCAGATATGATTAAAGCAGTTTGGGAGGCCTATGAATGGGTAGAAAGTCCTGAGATTCGCCAATATGCTCTCAGTATCTCTTTTAACAGCGATGCGGAATGGGCATTTAACAGATTGCCGGTCGTTGATATTTCTACAATGGATGTACAATTGGCAATTGAATTGGCTCAACAAACGAGTAAAGTAAGCTGGAGTGAAAAGCTTGAAGATGTTTACTCAAAGCTACTGGAACATAAAAATCCGGTCGTTAATGAGGTGGCGCTGAATCAAATTCAAAGTCATGCAGATAAACCGGCTTCCTTCGATGAAGCATTGGTTTCACTGATCATAGAAAATCAGCAAAAAGAATCTTCTATTCGCCTCTCAGGAATACAGGCGCTTTCTGATAAGTCTCCATATTTGGCGCTTAGCAATTTTCATTCTAAATCAAATGAATATTTACTCATCAAAAAGCTCAATATTTATAAGTCTGTATCGTCACCTGATGAATATATGGATATGTTGGAAGGACACATCGGAAGCCAAAACAGGATGGAAGTGTTATTTGCAGCTCAAGCGCTTTCCGGTTGGTGGGGAGAATTAGAAGCTTCTGATAAAACCTCATCACGAAAAGAAAAAGTCCGCTCTATGGTGTTTGATCTACTTGAGAAAGGCGATCGCTCTATCACCTATGTGACCGTCTCGTTTCTACAATCTGCAGATTTATTGGAGCAGGGAGATTTTAACAGAATAGAAAATGTGTTAAGTCAGTATAGCCTGCCAGCAGATATCGAAGTATACCAAGTTTTTGGAGGGTTGTTATTTAATAATTTTGAAGAGCAAGCCCGGCCTTTGATCGATTCTTTAACACAAGAAAGTAACACCGCGCTCAATAATACTTTGCGCAGTCAGGGTTGGGACGTAGATGAGATTGAAGCCGAGCCTCAAAAATTCAGAACACCAAACTGGGATCGTCTTGCAGAGCTTGAGTATGAACCAATTTGGGTATTAGAAACGAACAAAGGAACTATAAAAATAGCGATGGATGTACTATCGGCTCCCGCTTCTATTTCCGGAATTGATAGCTTAACCAGAGCCGGAGCTTATGATTCGGTAGCTTTTCACCGGGTAGTGCCAAACTTCGTAATTCAGGGTGGAGATGTTGAGACTGGTGATGGATTCGGCGGACCTGACTATGTAGTTCCAACTGAAGCCTCAGCAAAAGAATACCGGAGGGGAATGGTAGGTATTGCCAGTGCCGGCACTGATACAGAAGGCAGTCAATATTTTGTAATGCATCAGTGGAAGCCACATCTGAACGCCGGCTATACCATTATAGGAGAGGTGGTAGAAGGAGTGGATGTTGTGGATCGAATAATGGTTGGGGATTTAGTCACCAAAGCTTACTGGCAAGTCAACTAACAGAACTAAGTTCGGTGTGTAGGATCCATTTGCGAGCGGTTTTCAGACTATGATATAGATTAAGGAATCATAAAAGCGAAGCAATCTAGTTGATCATGGTAATGTATTCGAGATTGCTTCGTCAGCGTACTTTTCAACCTTCTTTTGGTATCGGAAATCCTCGCAAATAGAGATTCAAGTATCGAAATTGTGTTAAAGGTTACTGAAGATAAAATCTTGAAAGACCTCTTTAAATCTAAAAGAAAAGTTACGCTGAATACTTTGGCTTTCTGTTAAGTAATCGTAGCAGGGTGGGGTTACATGGAAGAAATGATTTGCTCCTGCAATGCTATGAACGGAGAAGTTGTCAGGGAGAGAATTTGAGAATATTTCATTAAGTGCTTCTGTTCCCCATTCGGAGTAAACCTGTCCATCGTTTTTCGCAAACAGAAATAAAGCAGGAACCTGTATTTGTCTGATATACTCTTCAGGCTCAAAACCAACCTTCATATTCATATGTCTCCAGGTTTTGGTGAGCGGCAAGGCAGCAACCCAGTTTTGATGGGACTGAGCCTTTTGAACAGCTTTTTCATAAGCGGCGGCACTGTCTTGACCAGCACACACATATTCGCTGTGATATTCATTAACTAACTGGCGGGTTGGATCGAAAGTAGGGCCGGCTAATGAAGCCATGAGTTTTACTTTTTGGGGAGCCGTTGCGGCTACAATTTGTGCTACCCATCCATCTTCTCCCTGGCCAACAATCCCGATTCTACTTGGATCAATTTCTTTTCGCTGTTCTAAATAAGTGATGGCTGCTTTAGCATCATCGGCGAAGGTTGTGAGAGAAGCACGTCCCCAGCGACCTTCAGATTCACCGGTCCCACGCGGATCATAATAGAAAACAGCAACGCCGGCATCCGGAAAAACCGCTTCCAGGTTTTCCCGAATAAATATATCTCTTTGCGGGTGAAAATCTCCCCACTCATACATCCCCCCCATAAAAATAATTACAGGAACGTTAACCGCTGAGTCGGGCAGCACAAGCCGTCCATTGAGAACCGCATTTTTACTTTTAAAAACCACTTCTTCACCGGCTGGTTCAATTTGATCCTGAGCTTCAACAGAAATAGAAGAAAGAGTACATAAAAGGAATACACAAAGTGTGATCAAAAAACTCCTCATAGTGATGAATGGTCCCTAATGTGAAAATTTATTTAAGTACGGTTGTTAAAGTTGAGTCTGAATGCGATCCAATTGACGCATATGTCGCTGGGTGTGAATGATACTAAAATGTACCCACTCCATGCGGGTAAGATTTCCAAAAATAGGATGTGCAAATTTCAAGCAGAGTTCTTCTTCCGGTAACTCATCAATGAGGTCAGCGATTTTAGCGCGGTTTTCCGTAAAAGTTTGAATGAGCTCCGCTTTGGATTTTGCGTCACCGGTCGGGAGAATTACACCAGAAGCATTCATGGGCTTATCTGATTCTAAAAACCTTTTCTTCATAGGTTCAACCAAAGAGTCTGGAGCTCTGTCGGTGAGTGCTTCAGTCTCAGAGGTAAATAACCGAGGTAAGCCAAATTCTGACCGGTATAAATGCTCAATAACATTGGCAGCTGACCATGAGTCTGGTGCCGGTTTTTTATTGAATTGAGCATCTGTAAACTTTTCAATTCTCTGTATAAGAGCGTCGGTGTTTCCTAAAAGCTGTTCTTTAAGCTGCATACCTTCCTTTTAATTTTGAGCTTAAAGTAAATCAATGAATTGAAAAAAACCTTTAATCTTCTTCGGTTTGGTCTTCTGGTTCAGAAGGGAGTTGTTCTCTTACAGAAGTAAACCATTTATTTAATTCCTCGCGTTGCTGATCAGTAAGATTAGCTTCCCAGTGAACCCGGGTATAAGATGGTAAAGGCATTTCTTCTTCTTCAACGAGTTCAATGGCTTCTTCCAGTTTATGATCGGCTCTGCGCGTTGTATAGTCTGTCCACTCAGAGAAATTCAATTCATCACGGCCATGCTCAATATGGTCCTGCAGCCACCACGATAAAGGCTCAATCCCTGCATACCAAGGATATTTGGTTTGATAAGAATGGCAATCGTAACAAGCAGTTTTAATGATGGTTGTTACCTCTTGAGGCGGGTTTGTATTTGCAAGAAAATCCTTTGCGGGATCAGCATCCGGTAAAGTTTGATCTGGTCCGAAGAATTGTACTACAACAAAGATTAATGCAATGCCTGCCAGTATTTTAGATAGAATTGAATTCATAAAACCTCCTTTTTCTGAAGGTATCATAAATATCACAGAGGCATCTGTAAATAATTATAAACAGGGGGATTTAGAACTAGACTAAATTACTCATCCACAATATCCCGCCCAAAAGGAAGCAGTGCCACGGAAGCCAATTTAAAATGCTGCTTTGCAAAAGGAATACCAATAATGGTGATAAAGAGAATAGCTCCAAATATAATATGAGTAATGCTAATCCAGATTCCTCCCACCAAAATCCATAAAATATTCATCGCTAAAGAAAGGCAGCCATCTGATTTTTCATTAACCACCGTTTTCTTCCCAAAGGGAAACAGAGAAAGTCGGGCAGCTTAAACGTCTGCACACCAAAAGGAATCCCAATGATTGTGATGCAAAGTATCAGACTGGATATTGCATATTCAATGGCTACGAAAATTCCGCCGAAAATAAACCAGAGGATGTTGCCGAGTGCATTCATAGTATTAGTTTTCTGATTTCAGCGTATCCGCAGCATAAGAAATACATGCCTGAATCTTTTCTTCGGTGAGATGAGGATATGATTCTAGTAATTCATCCTTAGAAATGCCGTTACCAAGCTTCTCTAAAATAAGTTCCACAGATATTCTGGTGCCTTTAATGGCGGGCTTTCCAAATAAAACTTTGGGTTCAGAAATTATGTGTTCTTTCCAGTCCATGATTAAAAGTAATGAATTTTAACTAATCATTCCCTTTTGGAGTGAAGGCTTGAATTCCGGTAATCTCACGGCCGAGTATTAAACCGTGAATATCATAAGTGCCTTCGTAAGTGTTTACGGATTCCAAATTCATTACATGATGGATAACCCGATAATCACCAACAATACCATTTCCGCCATGCATATCCCTGGAGATGCGGGAAATTTCGAGGGCTTTGCCACAATTGTTACGTTTGGCAAGGGAAGTCATGGAAGGATGATCACGGCCTTCGTCTTTGAGTTTTCCTAAACGATATGCAAGCATCTGCATAGAAGTGATGTCGGTCATCATATTGGCCAGCTTGGTTTGGATAAGCTGATTGGCTGCCAACGGCTTACCAAACTGCTTTCTGTCTAGCACATAATCACGTGCGCGTTGATAGCAAAATTCAGCTGCTCCCACGGTGCCCCAGGCAATACCGTAGCGAGCTGAGTTCAGGCACATAAACGGCCCTTTCAATCCTTTGATATCCGGAAACATATTTTCGTCTGGAATGAAGACATCATCAAAAACCAATTCACCAGTTTCTGATGCACGTAAACTCATTTTGTATTTGGTATGAGGAGCTGTGAATCCGTCCATTCCTTTTTCAACTAAAAACCCGCGGATTACGCCTTCGTCCTCTTTACTCTCTTTGGCCTTAGCCCAAACAACAGCTACATCAGCAATAGGGGAGTTGGTGATCCACATTTTTGCGCCATTCATCTTCCAGCCGCCGTCTACTTTTAAAGCAGTGGTAACCATAGAACCCGGGTCAGAACCATGGTCAGGTTCGGTGAGCCCAAAGCACCCAATCATTTCACCGGATGCCAGTTTGGGAAGGAATTTCTGCTTTTGCTCTTCAGTCCCAAAAGTAGAAATAGGGTACATGACCAGCGAGGACTGCACACTCATAAAAGAGCGGTAGCCAGAGTCCACCCGCTCAACCTCACGCGCAATCAATCCATAGGCGGTGTAGCTGGCTTCAGAGCCTCCATATTCTTCAGGAATAGTAACGCCAAGCAGACCCATTTCACCCATTTCTTTGGCGATATCCTGATCAAAGTACTCTTCCGTATTTCCCTTTAAAGCCCGGGGCTCAAGCTTACTTTGCGCATAGTCCCGAGCGGTCTCCATAATAAGGCGGTCTTCCTCATTGAGTTCCGATTCAAATAGAAAAGCGTCGTCGATGTTGAATAGGTTCTTTGACATTATATCTGGGCTGTAGTCTTAAAATTTCGTTAGTGAATAGTACGGAAAATGCACAACGGGTTAAACTGTTTTTACCTCTCTTTTATAGTGACCCTATATTTCTTTAGCGAAAGGGTTGGGCTGGTTGTCATGAAGTAGACTAAACCGTTTTGATCTGTATGAACCGGATATCCTAGTTTAAAACTACTGCCATCTCCTTCTATGGAATAAAGTAATTTTCCATCTTGAGTAAACAGATCTAAGGTGTTTTTATTTGTTGGATATACATAATTCTCGTTAGCTCTCTTTTTGACTTCCTGATCAGCATCTGTAACCCCGGCAGCCCAGCGTGCAAACACAAAAAAGTGACCACTTTTTAGCTCAAACTCATATTGGATACTGCTGTAGGACAGGGTCATTCCATTGGCGGAGCCAATTCCAGATAACTTATCAAAATCACGATTGATGGTTTTTGCGATTTTTCCATCGAGGTTATAAAAGTCCAGTTCATAGTCTTTGCCGGCACTTCCGGATATAATTTGGCCATCCTGATATTCGATACCGACCGACATTCCAACATTTTTGGGGATTTCTTTTCCACCGGATTGATCTACATCAAATGAGTTGGTTGGAGTAAAAGAGGAACCGTCAAATTCAACGACGTGGATTTTTGTGCCTACAATTCCCACTGCGCTTTGGGATAGAATGAGCTTACCATCATCGGAAAATCCCAAAATTGAGGAACCATCAATTTCTAATGGGTAGTCAGAGCTACCAAGATATTCTCCATTCAAATTGAATCGGTCGAGTCTACTGCCGGACTGGTTAGATATATAAAGTAGATCATTATGAAGAACCATGCCTCTTACCCGCATGAAGTCTCCCGGACCTTTTCCTTCCTGACCGGTTACCCAGCGTACATCTCCGTTTTCATCCAGAGATACAATTCTCGAAAACCTGAAATCGTAGAAATAGATATTACCATCACTATCCGTATTTAAATCTCCAATGCTGCCTACTAATAGATCATCGGTTTCTTTGAATGTGAACTCACTAACCAGCTCAAACTGAACAGGGTTTTCGTTCTCTTGAAGGGCACCATACTCGGGGTTTGAAATGACTTCGGTGCCACTTTCATCAATACTAGAGTTTTTTGTGTCTGATTTATTTTGGGTACACCCGCCAATTAGCAGGAGTGTAAATAAAAATATTAAGTAATTAATTTTACTAAGCATTTGTGGGGTTTTATATGATCAGGTTAATGAATATTTAATGGAACAGTTACCGAACAAAGTCAAAAAATTATTCATTCTCTACATTCATTTTATACCTATTAATTGTTAATCTTTTCACAGTGTAAAGGATGTTATTCTCATTGATGAATTGAAGGTTTCCTATCTCGGGATAAAACCCGTCATGCTCAATAGAATAAAGAAGCTCACCATCTTTACTGAAGTAGTCTAGTGAGTTTGCTCTGATGACATCAGGGGCTGTATTGTTCTGAACTTTATTCATGTAGTCATCCGGATCTTCAATATTCTTCGGCCAAAGAGCTACAGTAATAAAGCTGCCATTATTTAGGAAGTAGGGGTTTGACAGTTCTCCAAATGTTCTGATTCCACTATAATTTTCCATTTTCATAATACCGGGGCGGACCATTTTATTGAAATCACGAGTAATCTTTTGAAGAAGTTCTCCGGTCATAGAATAGACCCCAATTTCATAGGTGGAAGTATTTCCGGAATAAATTTTTCCGTCTCTTATTGATAAGCCTGCATCAAGACCAACTCCTACCTTTATATCCAGTTCGGGGCCCTGAGAAATGGGAAACGAAGTATTTGTAGCAGTAGATTCAGGGTCGATGTTTACCATGTGGACAGTCACTCCAAGTTTCCCTCTAAGCATAGAGCTTATGACCAATTCACCGTCAGGTGTTTTACCAATAATTTTTGCAAAGATGATGTCATCTTGTAATTGGATAGAACGGTCGAAATTTCCATCCAGATCAAATAAGTCAATGCGCGTGCCCTGTACGTTAGAAACAAGGATTTTGTCATCGATTACTTTCATGCCGGAGACATTCTCAAAATCCCCGGGTCCTCTCCCAGTCTGACCAACTGACCATCTCAGCTCACCTTTTTGGTTAATAGAGCTAAGCTCATTCTGTTGTCTATCAAAAAAGTAGATGTGCTCATCCGGACCCTGAGATAAAAAGGTAATACCGGAAATGATTTTTTCTTCAGAATCTTGAAATGAGAACTGATCAATTAGCTCGAACTGTATCTTTCTGGTATCAGAGCTCTGCCACGTTCCACTTTCTGGATTTGAAGTAATCTCGACACCATTCTCATCAATGGTGGTGATTTTATTACTGTCTAAATCTGCCTTTGAACAAGCAGTACTTAGGATTATTAAGCACAATATTTGTGATAAAATGAATTTTAAATTCATTTAAAAAGTGTTTTAAGTAAAATTTTACTTTATGGTTCAATCAAGAATCAGCTGATATTTTTGGATAGCAGGAGCGGGATCGTTTGTAAGGAAATAGACAAAGCCGTTATTATCGGTATGAAGCAATTCTCCAAACTCGGATTGTTTTCCATCACTCTCGAAAGAATAGAGTAGTTCATCATCTGAGTTGAAAAGGTCGAGGCTATTTCTGTAGGTGACTTCTTTTTGATTTCCTCTTAATCCATCTTCTACCACCTGATCAGGATTTTCAACATTGGCCGGCCATTCAGCTCGTGCCAGATAATATCCATCATTTAGAAAGCTGGGAGGATCAACAAGACTAAAAGTTGAAACTTGTTCCCGTCCGTTGACTGAGGCAATTCCGGGTCGGACTATACTATCAAAATTTCGGCTTACCGTCTTAATGGTATCCTGATCTAAATCATAAAAGGTAGAGGCATATTCAAACAAATTACCTTCTATTATGGAATTATTGTGAACGGTCATGTTGGCTCCTTCATTAGCTCGCTCGAACATTTCCAATCCATTGGTCTGATCGTATTCCTGAACGGTTACCGTTATTAAGGAGTCTGCAGCAAGTTCAACCAGGTTGATGCTGCTGCCAATTTTTCCATCCAAACGAGTTCTGATTACCACTTGGTTATTATTAGTGATGCCTATTGGGATTCCCATATATAGCTCCGGCCCAAATTCATAGCTTTGGATGAAGTTTCCCTGTATAGCGTATTTGTCTAATCGCGTGGCCATGATATTGCTTAGGTACAGAAACTCCCCGTCGGTAACCAGTCCCAGTGGAAATTGGAAATCTCCCGGCCCACGTCCCGGTTGCCCGGTTTCCCAGCGGAGGTTGCCATCTGAATCAATAGAAATAAGTTTGCTTTGTGATGAATCCAGAAAGTAGAGGTTGTTTTCAGTATCACTGATGAGGAATGAAATATCACCTATAACGAGCTCGTCAAAGGATTCGAAATCAAAAGTATCAATCAATTTAAATTCGAAAGGCGGGTTATCAAAATCTTGCCACGAACCATATTCGGGGTTTGAAATAACGACATCGGATTGGGTGTTTTGATCGGGAGTGCATCCCCAGAAAATAAATACTAAGCAGGCTAGAAAAGTAAACTGACAATTCATAGGTAGCTATACAATTAATTAGTTACAGGAATATGACTAATTATCAATAGAATAAAAAAGCCCCGCACATAGATTTATACACAGGGCTTGGGGATTCCAACAACAATAGGCTATAGTTTATACGATATCCTTCTTGAGTTCCCGGGCGATAATTAGTCGCTGCACTTCTGAGGTGCCTTCACCGATCGTCATAAGTTTAGCATCGCGAAGGAATCGCTCCACATGATACTCTTTGGTGTAACCGTAGCCACCGTGAATTTGGATAGCTTCCAGGGCTGCCCGAACCGAGAGTTCAGAAGCAAAAAGCTTGGCCATGGACGCCTCTTTGGTATAAGGCTTGTCGTTATCCTTAAGCCATGCAGCTCTGTGAACAAGTAGGCGAGCTGCATCAATTTCAGTAGCCATATCCACCATTTTCCCTTCCATATACTGGAAGTTGCCAATGGCTGTACCAAACTGTTTTCTTTCCATCGAATAGTTAAGTGACTCTTCGAGCGCCCCACGGGCAATACCAACAGAAAGAGCTGCAATACCAACACGGCCTCCATCCAAAACCTTCATGGTATCTACGAATCCTTGACCTTCATCGCCCAATAAATTTTCAGCGGGAACTTCCACATTTTCGAAAACAACTTCGGTAGTATCCGAAGAATTCATTCCTAATTTATGCATTCCGGTTCCAGGTTTTACGCCGTCCCATTCACGCTCAACAATAAATGCCGAAATTCCTTTTACACCTTTGTCTGGATCTGTTTTGGCCAAAACCACATAAACATCTCCGACAGAACCCTGAGTAATGAAAATCTTGGAGCCATTTAAAATGTACTTGTCGCCTTTCTTAATAGCGGTCGACTTCATTCCGGAAGCATCACTTCCTGAGCCCGGCTCAGTCAAACACCACGCGGCCAACTTTTCACCGGACGTGAGAGTGGGCATGTATTTCAATTTCTGCTCATGATTTCCGGCAACGGCGATATGTCCGGTTCCCAGGGAAGTGTGTGAAGCTACCGTCAAAGCAAGAGAAGCGTCCCATCGGGCAATTTCTTCCAAGGCAAGGCAAAAGCTGACGACATCAAACCCGCCACCGCCATATTGTTCTTCATGGTAAATGCCAAGCATTCCCAACTCTCCCAGCTGCTTAACAATTTCATGAGGAAATTCTTTAGTATTGTCACGGTCCATAACGGTTGGCGCAACGCTACGCTCTACAAATTCTTTAACGCTGTCACGGATCATTTTCTGATCCTCGGTAAGCTCAAACGATAATTCTCTATCTAAAACGGCATCCATAAATTCTATACTGCTATCTAATTAAATTTCTTTGTTGGAAACGCTTCCAAGATAACGGTTTGTGTGATAAATTTCGTTCAGAAATGTGTAAAAATTGTTTTTGTGGAGGGGTACTCGATTCCGCTACTTATAAATATCTTGAATATCTAGAGATCAGTATTTTTATATTGAAGACCAATTGTTAAAACTCCAATTATATTAGTTCAATGAACTCACCTCTTACCAAGTTTATTGCGAAAGCGCTTTTGATTTTTACCGGCTGGTATCTGCTTTACGAAATGTGGTTATTGCCTGATGGTAGTCTTGACGAGTGGCTTTCCCTGAATATAATAGGAGCTAGTGCTGGTTTTATTGAGTTACTTGGCTATGATGTTTACACGGTAAACAGAATTATTGGGATAGGGGAATATCCTGGCATTGAGATTGTAGATGGATGTAATGGTATTGCGGCTATGGGATTATTTTTTGGATTCATATTGGCTTATCCGGGTGACTGGAAGAATCGCCTCAGTTTTAGTGTTGTTGGTGTTGGTATTATTTATTTGGTGAATATTGTTCGGGTGATAACCCTTACCATAACTCAGGTTGAATGGCCTGAATTCTTTGATTTCACTCACGATTATTCAACGGCCGCTATCTTTTATATCGTAATTTTTGTGCTTTGGATGGTTTGGGTGAATTTTGCGGATGCTAATTTTGACTCCAAATCGCAAAAGGTTGTTCATGCGTAGTTATGGCATTCGAATCGGAGTGATTTTTGGTTTCGTACTCATCTACTTTTTAGTTTTGAGGCCTCTTCGGGTTGAAATAAATAAATTCATTTATAGTCCTGTTGTAGAGGTCTCTATTGAAAGTAGCGAACAAATTTTTAGTGGTGTTGAATCAAGTTCGGTAAGTAACTCTGTTAGATGGGAGACGAACAATACGGAAAAGTATTTGTACATAAATGTAGCACTGGGATTACAGTTTTTTATATCGATAATAGGCTTTGTAATTATAGGAGCTGATAAATCATTTTATTTTTACTTATTTAATGTTCAACTTTTGGGAAGTTTACTAGCCTTGTTATGCCTTTATCTTGGGAGCGTTACTGTAGTTCAATTATTAATAGTGACCGATTTGTTAGTTAGATACTTAATACCATTATGTTCTTTAGGATTAGTTTTACTTGCATTAATTCACAAAAAACAAGCTTTAGATGAAAGATAAGCTCGGGAAGCAAAAATTGGTCTTAGAGGAAATCGTAGAACAAATAATCCAGGAACAGTTTTTTAATATCAATCTGGAGGATCATTTTTCAACAATAAAGCACAAGGGTAACATCTGGGTTCTTGGAGCAGGTAAAGCCTCTGTTGAGATGGCAAGGAAGGCTGAAGAGTATTTTGGCAGTTCCATTAAAGATGGGATGATCATAGCTCCGGACAAGTCAAAGAAATTGAGTCGAGTACAGGTCTTCAAAGGGTCTCATCCTTATCCTGATAATAATTCTATTTCCTCCTCTTATGAATTGTGGGAACTGGCTAAATCGATTCCAGAAGGCGATCCCGTTATTTTTCTGCTTTCAGGTGGAGCTTCATCATTATTTTGTATTCCTGCTCATGGCATCGAACTCGATGAGTATCAGCATGTGTATGAACTTTTACTGAATTCGGGTGCTTCTATACATCAAATAAATATAGTTAGAAAACACCTCTCAGAAACAGCGGGCGGGAGAGTAGGACAGCTGCTTTCCAATCATCATCTACTTTCTATTGTTTTATCAGATGTGCCGGGAAATGATCCTGAAATCATTGGCAGCGGCCCAACGGTGCCAGACTCCTCTACATTTAAGCAGGCTTTTCAAATCCTGAAGCAATTTAAACTCTGGGACGAAATTTCGCATAGTATCCGCATTCACATTTCAAAAGGTATGCATGGTGACAGCGCTGAAAACCCAAAACCCGGAGATGCAAACTGGGGCCATCATTCGGTAAGGGTGATTCCTGGCGCGAAGATTTTATCAGATAATATCGGTGCTTACCTGCAGGAAAAAGGCTACAACATCAAGGTGAGGGATGAGGCTTATGACTTAGGTGTGCGAGAAATCTCTAAGGAAATATGTAGTGAAGCAATTTCCATCCTAAGCAAAAAATTAGATCTCAAAGAGCCTGCAGCGTTGGTTTATTTTGGAGAGAGTACTGTTAACGTGACCGGGGATGGAAAAGGGGGGAGAAACCAAGAATTAGCTTTGAATGCAGCAATATCAATAGAGGGGCAACATGCCGTATCGCTACTTAGTTTTGCAACCGATGGAATAGATGGACCTACTGACGCTGCCGGAGCAATAGTAAATTCTGCCACGACCTTGGAAGCCAGAAAGAAAAAACTGGAGCCCGAAGAATATCTTCTGAATAATGACTCTTATCATTTCCATGAAAAGATGAACACTTCGCTCAAAACCGGACTCACCGGGTATAATTTGATGGACCTTCAGGTAGTTTTAGTTGGGGAAACTCAATAAGCCAACTTCTTTTCTTAGAATTATTTCTTCTTTTGCACCTGCTAAAGCTAATAGCGTAGAATAATATTCTAATAGAAATGTTTATAAAGAATATTATTCTTTTATATGGATAAAGTAAGATTTAAAGTCTTCATTAATAGATTTACACAGCATAATTATCTATAATTAATAAGCAATGCTCTCATAAAATCTTCTTATGTCATCGATAAAATTTGATAAAATCGACAAACAAATTATTTCCATTCTACAGCAAGAGGGTAGGATTGCAAATAATGAACTTGCTAAAAGGATAGGCCTTACAACCACTCCTACTTTGGAGAGAGTTAGAAGATTAGAAAAAGAGAAAGTGATAGAAGGCTACAGCGCCAAAGTTAATAACGAATCTGTTGGCCGTGGTTTTACTGCTTTTGTAAAGGTCACACTGAGTGTACATCAACTTAATTTGCTGGAAGAGTTTACTTCAGCTGTAAAAGAAATTCCTGAAATACTGGCTTGTTATCACACTACCGGGGATGGAGATTTCCTGTTGCAGGTTGTTGCCAAAGATACCAAAGACTTTGAGCAATTAATGCGCAACAAGCTAACCACCCTGCCAGATGTTGAACGACTTTATACCAGCATCGTACTGAATACAATTAAAGATCAATCACCCATACCCGTTTATAATGAAGACAAAAATTAAACCATCCCTGGAATCCTTGGCTGTACATGCAGGTAAGGATAAGGATGATCCTTATGGAGCACATACAACTCCGATTTATCAAACCTCGACTTTTGTTTTTAAGGATGTTGAATCCGGAGCGAAAGCGTTTCGTCATGAAGAGGGTGGGGCAAGCCATGTTTATTCCCGGCTTGGAAATCCAACTGTCGAAGAACTCGAACGTACGGTTTGCGCTTTAGAAACATATGCGCTGAATAACACGGAGGAGTACTCCGGAATGGCTTTTGGAAGTGGGATGGCGGCCATCACGACAGGAATTATTAGTCTGGCAAAAGGCGGGCATGTTGTGGCTCAGGATGCTTTGTATGGTTGTACCAGTCAGTTTTTGAAAGAAGAATTACCGCTTATGGGAATGACATCCTCTTTTGTAGATATGTCTGACCTTAATATGCTTGAAGCTCAGCTTAAACTGCATTCTAATACAAAGCTCATCTATCTGGAAAGTATTGCGAACCCTACCATGACGGTTTCCGATATCAAAGCAATTTCACAATTAGCCGATAGCTATGATGCCCAATTAATGGTGGATAACACTTTTGCAACTCCATATCACATTCAACCGCTTGAACTGGGCGCTGATGTAGTAGTCCATTCAACAACCAAGTACATGGGTGGTCACGGTACAGTAATTGGTGGTGTATTAGTTGCTAAAAAAGATTTACTTGAAGAAACGAATATGGCTGTCTTTCGAAAAAACTTAGGCGGCATTGCAGGACCTATGGACGCTTGGTTAACGTCAAATGGGTTGAAAACATTACCGCTTCGCATGAAGAAGCATGCAGAAAATGGAATGAAAATAGCTCGGTTTCTGGAGAGCCATCCTAAAGTGGATCATGTATTCTATCCCGGATTAGCCTCACATCCCCAGCACCAATTAGCTTCTTCAATAATGAAGAATGGTTATGGAGGAATGATTTCTTTTGAACTAAAGGGTGGGTATCAGGCAGGCGTCTCGCTTATGAATAATGTTGTACTATGTACACTAGCTGTAAGCTTAGGAGCTGTGGACACCTTAATTCAGCACCCCGCTTCAATGACTCATTCTATTGTGGATGATGAGATAAAAGCCGCTGCAGGTATTACCGAAGGTCTGGTTCGTCTTTCTGTTGGAATAGAAGGTGCTGAGGATATCATTTCAGATCTTGAGCAGGCACTGGAAATTGGGAATTAGAGATGTTGAATTATAACTGGAGACGCACGCTCTGCGTCGTCACCAAGTCCGCACCGACGCAGAGCGTACGGAGCGAGGGGAATCTGCTGAGAGGTAGCTTAATGTGATAGCACTGATGCAGTTATTCGATTATAATATCGAATTCAGTTTAAAACGTAGATCGGACAGCCTGTCCGATCTACGTTCTAATTCTACTCTAATTCTACCTAATAAGGATCACTGCGTTATCACCAAATTCGCTCCGATGCAGAGCGTGTGGAGCGATGGAAGATGTTGAATTTTGAATAGTGCTTTAATTCAAAATTCAACATCTCTAATTCCCAATTTCAAGATTACCAGCCACCGCCAGCGCCGCCACCACCGGATCCAAATCCTCCGCCACCGGAGAAACCTCCGAAGCCGCCACCTCCTCCGCCACCGAAGGAACTACCGCCACCGCCGCCAAATCCACCTCCAAAAAAGATAACACCATTGGAACCGAGCGACCGTCTTCGGCCACCTTTTCCGCCTTTCCCTCGTGAAACCAAGAAGAAAATAATGATGATAAAAAGAATAATGAGATCAACTGGGATCCCGTCATCGGAAGATGAGCGACGCTCCGGAAAACCAGAAAATTCACCGGCTGCAAGTTGAATAAGAGCGTCCGTTGCGCGATCTAATCCGTTATAAAAATTACCGTTCCTGAAATTTGGAACGAGAATATCTGCGTAAACACGGTTAGCCATTGCATCAGGAATGGCGCCTTCGAGGCCGTAACCAACCTCTATTTGCATTCGGCGGTCTTGTTTAGACACCAATATTAAAACACCATTATACCGCTCACCTTCCCACATCCTCCAATTGTTGAAAAGGGTAGTAGCTATTTCTTCTTCAGAGTATCCCTGTAAACTTTCAAGGGTTGCAATAGCGATTACGTTGGTCGTAGTATCCCGATAATTGGTAAGCTTTCGTTCTAAGCGTTGCTCCTCAGAGGAAGTAAGCATATCGGCGAAATCGCTCACCATGCCTGTTGGTCGATTCGGAAGGAAATCCTGCCCAAAACTGATAGTGGGGAAAGCTGTGAGCAAGACAAGAATCATCGTCATTACGAGGAGTCCATCTATCCATTTAGGGTTAAAATGCTTTTCGACGAAGTAATCTCCTTGATCATGACTATGTGCTACCATTGAGAGATTGCCGCGTGATTTATTCTCTTCGTTCATGTAATCACTCGCAATGACGTTTGAATTTTTATTTTGTTTCTGAGGCATCACTCTCTTCTTCGTTATAACTGATGGTGTTAGATAACTCATTTACGTCACCTTTTTGGTAAGGGAAGTTTTCTTTGAGCTTTTGTCCGATTTGAAGAATCACCTCACTCAGTCCGGTTTCATAATCTTGCTTTTTGAAATAGCTGAGAATCAGCTCTAGTTCTTCCTCCCAAAATGTTTGTCCAACTTTTTCGTGAATACCTTCATCACCCCAGATCGCAACTTTGTGATCTTTCCAGGCCACATAAACAATCACACCATTCCGAAGTTCGGTCTCATGCATTTTTAGTTCGGCAAACACTTCCTTCGCTCTATCGAGAGGGGAATCAGCTTTGCATTTTTTTTCGATATGAACCCGAATCTCACCAGAGGTTTCTTTCTCGGCCTCCTTAATGGATTCTACAATTGATTGTTCTTGGTCCTTAGATAGAAATTTGGCCATTTTTTGAGTAGTAAGATTTTAGACACAAGATGAAAGACAATTTCAAACAGCTATCATCTTGTGTCTTATGTCTATTATCTAATGTCTATTAAAATTAGTTTCCGAAATCTACGGTTGGGGCTTCTTGAGCACCTTCATCAGCCTGGAAGTATTGTTTTTGTTCAAAACCTAGCATGGATGCAAAGATGCTGGTAGGGAATTTTCGTATTTGTGTGTTGTACGACTGAGCGGCTTGGTTAAAACGCATTCGTTCGGTGGAAATACGATTTTCAGTGCCTTCTAATTGTGCCTGTAAATCCCTGAAGTTTTGGTTGGCTTGAAGTTCGGGGTATCGCTCAACAGTTACTAATAGGCGAGATAAAGCTCCACTTAGCTGCCCCTGTGCTTCCTGGAATTGCTGAAAAGCCTCAGGATTATTTAGATCACTGGCATTTACGTTAATTGATGTGGCACGGCTTCGAGCTTCAATAACTTCGGTAAGAGTTTCTGATTCGAAATCGGCGGCTCCGCGGACAGTATTCACAAGGTTCGGAATGAGATCAGCTCTGCGCTGATATTGGTTTTCAACCTGAGCCCAAGCTCCGTTCACTTGTTCTTCTGAAGAAACCAGACTGTTATTAATATTTATCCCAAAAAATACGAGGAGAGCAAATACTCCTAATAGAATCCAAATTTTAGCTTTCATGATTATTGAATTAGTTGTTTATTTATCGCCCTTTTACGGACTTAATTTTCTTTTGGTTCAAACAACTCAACAATAATCAAAAACTGTTCCATTGTCACAGCTGAATCCGAAATTCATTTATTTTGACTTAGACGATACCCTCTTAGATCACAAAAAGGCAGAACGTGCCGGTCTTCGGGATGTTCACCAGCACTTTGATATGTTTGAAGGCATTTCTGAGAATCAATTATTGGATACCTACCATCATATCAACAAAGGACTTTGGGAGGAGTATGGTCGGGGAGAAATTGACCGGCATGAACTTCACCGGCGGCGTTTCTCTGAGACGTTAGTGGAACTTGGGTTGGATAAAAGCATGCACGAAGAAGCAGGAAAGGTGTATATGAACTATTATCGCAATCATTGGGAGTGGATTGATGGCGCCAAAGATGCCTATGATAAGATTGCCAAAAAATATAAAGTGGGCATTATCACTAATGGATTTGCTGAAACACAGCGACTCAAAATTGATCAGTTTCAGCTCAGAGAGACAGCCAGACAGATTGTCATTTCGGAAGACGTGGGAGTCATGAAACCTGATCCCAAAATATTTGATCACTCCACGGAATTAGCGGGAGTAAACCGGGGTGAAATTCTCTACGTCGGCGATTCTTTTACCTCGGATGTGACAGGCGGTGCTAAGGCGGGATGGAAAGTAGCATGGTACACAAGAAGTCCTGTTGAGCAAGGCTACAAGTTAGCGGATCTTATCTTTGATGATTTCGACGAGTTGCTGAAATCACTGGATGCCTGATTAGCCATGATTCATGGACATCCCACCCATCATGGAATAACCGCGATAGATTAGTATCAGACCAATAATGATTGCGAAGTAGGTAGAAAACGGTCGTAGCTTAGACCTTAGTTTAGGAGAGATGAAGCCGGGCGCTAGATTCAGTATTAACATGACCGGTAAGGTACCTAATCCAAATAAGGCCATATAAATGGCGCTATGAAAAGTCGTTGATGTGATTAGTGCAGCCGCCAACGCTGTGACTACAAATCCACACGGGAGAAAGCCATTCAGTAACCCAATGAAAAATGGGGTATAGGAAGCATCGTTTTTATACAGGGTTGAAATATGGCGAGTTAGCCTGCTGGTAAAGTTGCTGTATAGAGCCTTTGCTTTACCCGGAAGTTTGACATGTGGAAAGAGAGCAAAGAAAATAATCAAAACTCCGAGTACTATAGAAAGTACATTTTGGTATCCGGCGATAGTGGCGCCCATACCAAGAATCCCAAATAAGAACCCTATAAAGGCATAGGTGAGAATGCGCCCAAGGTTATAAAGTATCCCTCTGGCAAACATGGAACTTGTGGACTGGTTCTCCCCGGGGATGGCTAAGGCAATGGGTCCACACATACCAATGCAGTGGAAACTGCCCAATAGGCCTAAGGTAAATCCAGTCCAGAGTTCCATTAACGCTTAGATAAAAATGTTTTTTTCTTCGATGTACACCAGCGAATCAGCTTCCCATTCTACAGTCAGCTTCCAGCGACCCTTTTCAAATTCACCAACGGGGATTGTTTGTAGTCCTTCTCCGTCCAGGCTAAGTTTGTATTTCTTGTCCAGTTCGGGATTATTGGGACGGTAAAAATTGATGTGCCCGGATAGTGAATCTGACAAAATGTTGGTAGGGAAGATGAGCTTTATGGATACGGAAGGCTCATCAAATAATACTACAACGGGGTTGTCCAAATTCTCGGCGCGCTGCTTTTTATCAATAGTTTGCTGGTATTCTACACCCTTTTCATAGTGGTCGTTAGAAACAAGGTAAAAATCGAGGCTTATAAAATAGCTTACCATGCTAAGCGTACCGATGATAAAAATAACTACCGCCAGTACAATTCCAGATCCCCAGTTAAACTTCTTCTTCATAGGTTAATTATTTTTGATATTTGCCGGTCCTAAAAACCCAGAGGTTACGGTTTCAAGTTTTTTACCATCAGAATAAACGCTGAATTTTACTTCAGTCTGCATTCCAGTGAGTTGGTCTTGAGGTAATTTAACTAAAAAACGACCTTCAGCTGAGTTTTGTGAAGGAACAGATTCGATACTGCCTAAAGAAATCATTTCACCTTCTGGGCTGTCCAAACGCAATTCGAAATCAAGTTCCTCAAAGGTTTTGTTTAAGACTTTCAGGTTATAAATATTGCTATACATATTATCAGGAAGTTCCTGATACAAGGTTCCGGGCTCGCGAAAAATAGATGTTTCTGTGTCGGGACGCAGCGTTAATAAGGTGATGAAGGTAGTGAGTAGAATCAAAAGAATGCCTGAATAGCCGGCTACTCGTGGAGTGAGAACCTTTTGCTTTTCTTCCCGAATGGCATTCTCTGAGGAATAGCGTATTAGCCCTCTTGGCTTGTCGATTTTTTCCATTACTGAATCGCAGGCATCAATACAGGCGGTACAGTGTACACACTCAAGCTGAGTTCCATTTCGGATATCGATTCCCATTGGGCAGACTTTCACACACTGGTAGCAGTCGATGCAGTCGCCAAAAGTTTCGTTAGCGCTAAAGCCTAAGTCTTCGAGAGATGCTTTTCGATTTTCCAGTTGGAAGCGATCCTTAACGCTTGCTCGACTTTCACCGCGCTTATAGTCGTACATAACGTTTATGGAGTTATTGTCGAGCATGACTGATTGCATACGGCCATATGGGCAAACAAAATGACAAACCTGTTCGCGCATGAAGGCGAATACTCCGTAAAAAACGCCACTGAACACAATCATAGAGCTTAACCCTGCTATATGTTCGGAAGGTGGATCTGTTATTATCTCAAAAAGCTGATCGGGCCCTATGATGTAGGCCAGAAACATGTTGGAGATTAGAAAAGCTATTCCAAAAAAGTCTCCGTGTTTGGTGGTCTTTCTCCAGATTTTATCAAAATTCCAGGGTTTATTGTTGAGCCGGATTTGTGCTGCAGAATCCCCTTCAATCCAATATTCAATCCTGCGGAAAACCATTTCCATGAAGATGGTCTGAGGACAGGCCCAGCCACAAAAAAGTCGCCCGAAGATGGTAGTAAAAAGTACCACGAAGAGGATAAATGATAACATTCCGAAAACAAGGAGATGTAAATCCTGAGGCCAAAAGGCCACGCCGAAGATCACAAACTTCCGCTCAAGAATATTAAGCAGTAGCAACGGATTTCCGTTTATGGTGATAAAAGGACCTGAAAAGAAAAACGCAAGCAAAAGCATAGCTACTACGTTACGTGCGTTATAGTGCCTTCCGCTGGGTTTTTTGGGATAAATCCAGTTTCTTCTACCTTCCTCACCAACAGTGGCAAGGTGGTCACGAAACTGCTTTTTATCTATTCGTCTTTGATCCTCTAATGATGCCATATTTGTGCATTCTCAATGCTCATAGTTTTAAAGAAATGTAGGCCACTTATATGATGATTCTGTGAAGGCTTTGTGTAAGTGATGGAGTAGGCTTCAAAATGGGTATAGCCTACTCATCACTTGTCACTTAATGACTGACTGGTTTACTCTATCGAACAAGGTTGAGCCCGATTCATGTCGGGTGCTTTGGCACCTGCCGGGTCGGTTCCCTGAATGGAGGCGATATAGCTAATTAAGCTTTGCACTTTCTCGTTAGACATAGGCGCTCCACTTCCGTAAGCAATCATACCTTTATCCGGAAAGCCCTCTGTGATACTGGCAGCCATTTCTTCAGCAGAACAACCGTGAATCCAAAGATCGTCAGTCAGGTTTGGCCCAACAAGGCCTTCGCCATTCGCGCCATGACAGGTGTAGCAGAGGTTGTTGTTACTCATGAAGATTTCTTTACCCTCAGCAATACGAGAGTCATCATCCAGGTAGGCCCAGGTGAAGTCTGCTTCGCCACCAGGTCCGGCATCACCACCGCTGTTGAGGTTGTATTGTTCTTCAGCTGCAGCCATTTCCATTTCGTAGAGTTCTTCCTGAGAAGGTCCACCCAGCATATAATAATACACCATGTATCCCACACCCCAGGCAATAGTGAAATAAAACAGCCATAGCCACCAAGTTGGCATGTGATTATCCAGCTCACGGATCCCATCATACTCGTGATCCATCAGCAGATCTTTTTCGTCGTCTAATATTTTCATTGCTCTGATTGGTTGTAGTTCATGTTGTCATTGTCTTCGAGGGGGAGGCGCGCAGCATCATCCCAATAATGCTTTCCTTTTTTGATGAGGTAAATCACCATGATCACGAAAAACGTGAAAAACAGTAAGAGGGAAATGCTGGGATATATCCCAATATCCTCAATGGCACGTAATACGTTCTTGTACATGATCAGTCCTCCTGTTGAGGTTTGAAGTTAGCCTGAATCCGGTCGCTGGAAGGAAGTGCTTCCCATGGATTTTCTTCACCTTTAATATCAATTCCCAGTCGCTGCATATAAGCGATGATGGCAATGATCTCTTTGTCAGAAGTAATTTGAATTCCGTCAATCTGGTCGAATCCATTTTCTTTCAGACCTTGGGTGATTGCTTCTGCCTGAGCCTCCATATCTCGAATAGCGATGTCTTCATAACCTTCTACATAAGGGACTCCCACACTCCGAAGCGCACTTATACGGTTTGGAATCGTTTCTTTGTCCATATCTTGGGTAAAGAGCCAGGTATATGCCGGCATAATGGAGCCGGGTGAAGTTGAAGTTGGGTCGTACATATGTCGTACGTGCCAGGAATCCGGATACTTGCCACCAATACGGTGTAAGTCAGGTCCTGTTCGTTTTGACCCCCACAAGAATGGGTGATCATACACAAACTCACCGGCTTTGGAGTATTCGCCATAGCGTTCGGTTTCAGAACGGAAAGGACGAATCATCTGGGAGTGACAGTTATTACAGCCTTCGGCGATGTAAATATCACGGCCTTCAATTTCCAGTGGGGTGTATGGTTTAACACTGGCTATAGTAGGTACATTTGATTTCACGAGGGCTGTTGGTACGTATTCCACAACACCTCCAATCAAGATCACCACTAATACTAATGCTGTCATCTGAAGAGGACGAGATTCAAGGCGACGATGCCAGCTTTCTTTATGTCCTTCAGCAGGATTGATGATAGCTTGTGCTTCGTCAACTTCAGCCGCTTCCAGCGAACCTTGGCGGGATGTCTTATAAATATTGTAGCTACCGATTGCGGCTCCAATTATAAATAAGGTGCCACCAACTGCACGCAAGGCATACATCGGAATAATCTGAGTTACGGTTTCCAGGAAGTTTGGATACTGAAGAAGACCTTCAGCTGTGAATTGTTTCCACATCAAACTTTGTGTGATACCGCCCCAGTACATTGGGATTACATAGAAGATGGCTCCCATGGTTGCAAACCAGAAGTGAACATTAGCCAGCTTCACAGAATACAACTTTGTTTTGTAGATCTTCGGGGTGATGTAATACAGCATGGCAAATGCTAAGCCACCGTTCCAAAGCAGAGCGCCGTTATGCACGTGACCGATAATATAATCGGAGTAGTGAGCAATGGCGTTTACGTTGGCGATAGAAAGCATCGGGCCTTCAAAAGTTACCATCCCATAGGCAGTCACTCCAACAACGAGGAACTTAAGAACAGGATCTTCGCGAACCCGATCCCAGGCGCCGCGGAGGGTAAGTAAACCGTTCAGCATACCACCCCAGCTTGGCGCTATCAGCATCAAACTGAAAACCGTACCAAGTGCTTGTGCCCAACCGGGAAGAGCGGTGTAAAGCAAATGGTGAGGTCCGGCCCAGATGTAAATGAAGATCAGCGACCAAAAGTGAACAATCGATAATCGGTAAGAGAAAATCGGGCGATTTGCTGCTTTGGGAATGAAGTAATACATAATTCCCAGGAAGGGCGTGGTGAGGAAAAATGCCACCGCATTGTGACCATACCACCATTGTACCAAGGCATCCTGAACGCCTGCATACACCGGATAACTTTTTAGGAAAGTGGCGGGCATTTCAAATGAGTTCACGATATGCAGTACAGCTACCGTCACAAAAGTGGCGATGTAGAACCAAATGGCTACATATAAATGTTTCTCCCGGCGTTTGATGATCGTCATGATCATATTAATTCCGAAGACTACCCATATCAAAGCAATGGCAATATCGATAGGCCATTCCAGCTCAGCATATTCCTTGCTGGTGTTGATACCAAATGGAAGGGTTAGAACTGCGGAGACAATAATAGCTTGCCATCCCCAAAAATGAAGACTACTTAGTTTTTCACTCCACATTGAGGCTTTACAAAGCCGTGGAAGAGAATAATAGACTCCATAAAAGATTGCATTCCCGGCAAAAGCAAAGATCACAGCGTTGGTATGCAGTGGTCTCAGTCGGCCGTAGGATAGTTCCGGTATAAAGCCGAGGAAGTCCGGAAAAATTAGTTTAAGGGCAATAGTCAGCCCAACGATAAATCCGATTAAGCCCCATAAAATGGTAGCGATCCCGAATTTTCGGACGATTTCGTTATCGTAATGAAAGGTTTCTAGTGTTGATGACATTACTCATCCCGATTTTTTTGGTTAGATGTTTGGTTCTTAGAATCTGTGTTGTCGAACAGGATTCGCATGGATGGCGTATACTGATCGTCAAACTGACCGCTTTTTACTGCCCAGAAAAACAATCCCAGGAAGATCAGAGCGACCAATAAACTGAAGGCAATAAGCAGGTAAATTACTTCCATATCGCAAGCCCCAGCTTTTGCGCTTTAAAGCGCGTTGTTAAAAAGGTAAATACCATCACGCTGATGGAACTTAATGGCATCAGGATGGCGGCTACTAATGGAGACAAATGCCCTGTAATTGCAAAGCCCAGGCCAACCGTGTTGTATAAAAGTGAAAGCACGAAACTTGCAATGATGATATTCATGCTTCCTTGTGAAAATTCGATGAAGCTGTTCAATTTTTTTAGAGCATCGCCTTCAAGAATTGCATCGCAGGCAGGGGAGAAAGAACTGATGTCATCCGAAAGGGCAATTCCAAAATCACTTTGTTTAAGGGCTCCGGCATCATTTAAGCCATCTCCAATCATCACTACTTTCTTATTTTCCTTCTGTAGGTTTTGAACAAAGCTTAGTTTTTCTTCCGGAGATTTATTGAAAAGGAGTGATTGTTCGGCCTCAAAATATTCTTCAAACTCGGTTCTCTGAGTTTCGTTATCCCCAGAAATAAGAAAGGTTTTAAATCGAGTTTTCAAAGAACGGAGTAATTCAGTAACACCCGTTCGCAATCCGGTTTTGATTCCGAAATAGCCTTTGTAATCTCCATCAATAGCAACATATGCTACTGTTCCGGTGAAACTGTTTTCTGGAATTTCTTTGTAGTTAAGGTCCGTTTGTTTAGCGATAAAAGCTCTTGACCCAATACAAACAATTGTGCCATCAAAAGAAGCAAACACGCCTTGGCCAGATACTTCATAAAAGCTGTCTGGAGTCATCGTAGAATTTTGAATTTCTGCGTCTCTGCCCAAATATTCAGCAATACGGCGGCTAACGGGGTGGATAGAATTTTTACAACTGAAATAAACCAGCCCTTTTTGATAGTTGTCCAATTGGCAATCCCGGCAACTAATTTCAGCATCATCTTTTTGGGTAAGAGTACCTGTCTTATCAAAAACAATGGTAGTGGCTTTAGATAGATTTTCCAGCAATAAGTGATTTTTGACAAATAGGCCATTCAAAGAAAGCACATTCAGCGCCGAGCCCAGCGTAAATGGAGTTGAAAGGGCTAAAGCACAAGGACAGGCAATAATCAAAACAGCGGTAAAAACAGATAGCGCCATTTCTATTCCAGCTGCTTGCAGCCAATACATTCCGGCAAAAGCCGAAATCCCCAAAACACCGACTGTGAAATACGGACTGATTCGGTCGGCAAAACTCGAAAGCTTTAATTCCTTATCAGTATTTTTAAATGCTTCGTGATTCCAAAGTTTGGTAAGGTAGCTATTCTCCACTTCTTGCTCGGTACGGAGTTGTGCAGAAGTTCCATTCAATTTAGCTCCGGCATACACAAGCTCACCCTGCAAAACCTCCACAGGTTCTGACTCTCCGGTTATAAAACTATAGTCCACAAAAGCTTTTTCGGAGAGAAGGATAGAATCACATGGTACCAGCTCCTGATTTCGAAGGTGGATTTCCATACCCGGTGCCAATCGGTCAAGGGAAACAGATTTTTCAATTCCATAAGCATCAAAAGTATTCACCGCGATGGGTAAGTAGGATTTATAATCCCGATCGAAGGAAAGACGGTTGAATGTTTTCTGCTGAACGAGTTTTCCAATCAACAAAAAGAAAATGAGTCCGGTAAAGGAATCCATGTATCCGGTTCCGGTACCTGTTACAATTTCATACACACTTCGGCTAAAGAGGGCGACAATACCAATAGAAATTGGAACATCTAAATTAACTCCATTCTGACTCAAGGCCGCAAAAGCCGATTTCAAATAATCGCTGCTGCTGTAAATCAAAACAGGGAGGGCGAGAATGATATTGAGTGCCCCAAAGAAAATGTGGAACTGCCCGCCAAGACCGCTGTTCCCAACATCCAGATAATCCGGGAAGCTGAAGAGCATTATGTTGCCGAATGCGAATCCTGCCACCGCCAGTTTCATCCAAAGCGCACGGTTTTGGTGTGACTTTGATGATTTTGTATCAAGCTTATCCAATCGTATTTCCGGCTCATAACCAATGGTCGTCAACTGCTCCACTACATCCCGTAGAGAAGTTTCTCCAGTGTCTATTAATAAAGAAAGCTCACGCTTCAGAAAATTTACGTTTGTTTGAAGGACTCCGGAATCAAGTTTCTGAAGGTTTTCCAGCAGCCATACACACGATGTGCAGTGAATATTGGGTATATATAAGGTAATGGAAAGCTGTTCCGCATTTTGAAAATCAACGATGCGGCGGATCACTTCTTCGTCTTCCAGATAATCAAACCGTGTTCTGGATTTTGTATTCTTGAGGTTGATTCCGGGGGTAGTCTCTAAGTCATAGTAGGAGCAAAGCCCGCTTTCATCTAAAATTTGAAACGCTGTTTTACAGCCAGTACAACAGAAAAGCTTGTTTTCAAAACGAGTAGTCTCATCTTGACATAGTTCACCGCAGTGGTAACAAATATTGGTTGATATTGTGGCTGCAGGTTTTGCCATTATTTGAATGAAGGCACTCCATTGGAGAATTGCAAACGAAGGTTAAACCATTTCTGCGACATACGCTTATCTACCTGGTCAAACGTGGTATCGATAAGCCATTGCTCAATTTTTCTACGTTCAACCGACCAGAATTCATGAAAGGGGCAAGGCTCGATATGTCCACATCCTTCAATCCCCATAAAACACTTATCAAAAAACTCAGTCCCGTCGATCGCGGCAATCACATCCATCATGGTGATTTTGTCGATAGGTTTAGAAAGGAAAACACCACCATTTAATCCCCGCCGTGATTGAAGAATCCCTGGGCTTTTGAGTTTGGCTAAAATCTGAGACAAATATGCAGTTGGGCAATTCAGTGATTTTGAGAGTTCGGAAGCAGATATGGCATCCCCATCACCGGTATATTTAGAAATAGCGATAATAGCCGAAATCGCGTACTGAGCCCCTTGTGAGATTAACTTCATAGGATAGTGATTCTTAAATCTTATAATCTAATATCAATATTAGATTTTAGTGAGTTTTCAAAGTAGAAGCAATAGCAGGGTACATTTTAGATTAATTCTATTTAGAGAATTAAAGAATATGTGAGGTGTTTACCATCAATTTGTGAGCTTTCAATCTTTAACTATATTGGGCCAACCAATTAAAAAATCTATGCTATGAAAAAACTCACCACTACTTTTTTAGGTTGCGCATTAATTGCTTTAACCTTCTGTTCAACAACTATTACTTATGCTCAGGATAATGCTCCATGGGTCTCCATATTTGATGGAAAGTCTTTAGAAGGATGGGAGAGGAAAGGAGGGGAAGCAATCTACAGGGTAAGGAATGGATCTATTGTAGGAATTACGGTTCCTGATACTCCTAATTCATTTTTGGTTACGGAAGAAATGTACGATGATTTCATTCTGGAATTTCAGGTTAAACTTTCTGCTAAAACAAATTCCGGGGTACAAATACGGAGTAACAGTTACCCTGAATTTAATGATGGAAGAGTACATGGCTATCAGGTAGAGATTGATCCTTCAGATCGTGCCTGGACGGGAGGCATCTATGATGAGGCGCGCCGGGGCTGGTTGTTTCCGCTTGAAGGAATGCCGGAAGCGCAAAAGGCTTACAAACATACAGAATGGAACAAGATTAGGGTAGAAGCAATCGGTGATACGATAAAGACTTGGGTCAACGATATTCCCGTTTCGCATTTAGTGGATGACAGGACTCAGTCCGGATTCATTGGGTTGCAGGTGCATAGCATCGGTTCATTAGAAGAAAAAGGGATCAGAATTCAGTGGAAGGATCTTCGCATCATTACGGACAGCCCAAGAAAATTTGCACGAAACACGCCGGTTCAACCCAAAGATAATTACAACAAGCTGACTCACAGCCAAAGAGACTGGGGCTGGGATTTGCTGTATGATGGAAAATCTATGGATAAATGGAGAGGAGCCCGGCAGGCAAACTTCCCGGAATCTCCAGAGGGGAGAGGTTGGGATTATAAAAATGGAGTAATCAAAATTCATGAGTCAGGGGGGCAAGAATCAGCCGATGCAGGTGATATTGTCACTAAAGCTTTATACAGTGATTTTGAGCTCTGGGTAGATTTTAAAATCACCCCCGGTGCCAATAGCGGGATCAAATACTTTGTGGATGCTGACTTAAATAAAGGTGAGGGTTCTGCTATCGGACTAGAATATCAGATCCTGGACGATGAGCGACATCCTGATGCTAAGTTAGGGAATCATGAAGGGAGTCGGACACTCGCCTCTTTATACGATTTGTTAAAAGCCCAGGGCAAAAAGCCCAGCCCGATGGGAGAGTGGAACCACGCTAGAATTGTCTCAAAAGGAAATCATGTGGAGCATTGGCTGAATGGAAAACGCGTTTTGCAATACAGACGAAACACGCCTCAATTTCAGCAACGCGTTGACAACAGTAAGTACAGTGTGTGGCCTGGTTTTGGGAAGTGGACAGAAGGAAATATCCTGCTTCAGGATCATGGGAATGAAGTGTCATTCCGGAATATTTTTATCAAAAAATTATAGGGGTAGTTAACATGAGTACGTTAGATCGAAGAACATTTTTAAAGAACACAGCCATTTCAGGAATTGGCGGGGCGATGGCATTATCCTTTCCTGGAATTTTGAAGGGCTCTCCCAATGAGACTATAAATTTTGCTGTGGCTGGTGTAAGGAGTCGTGGCAAGGCACTTTCGCAGGCTATAAATGAAATTCCAAATACACGGATAACCTGGTTCTGTGATGTGGATGATAATATCATTGCCGACCACAAAAAATTTCACCAAGAGCAGATCGGCTACATTCCCAAGGTGGAAAAGGATTTCAGAAAGCTGGTTGAAATGGAAGACATTGATGTGATAGCAATTGCCAGTCCTGAACACTGGCATGCCCCTATGGCTATTATGGCAATGGAAGCAGGAAAGCATGTGTATGTTGAAAAACCATGCAGTCATAATCCCCATGAAACAGAATTGTTGGAAAAAGCTCAGCAAAAATATGATAAGCTTTGCCAGATGGGGAATCAGCAGCGGTCTTCAAGAACGTCACAACTAGCAATTAAAGAAATTGGGGAAGGTATCATTGGCGATGTGTATTACGGAAAAGCGTGGTATTCAAATACTCGTGGCTCTATAGGAAATGGAAAAGTGATGCCTGCTCCAGATTATCTGGATTGGGAGCTTTGGCAAGGTCCGGCACCAAGAGAAGAATACCGGGACAACGTTCACCCATACAACTGGCACTGGTTCAAGAATTGGGGAACCGGTGAAATTCACAATAACGGAACCCACGAGATTGATATCTGCCGCTGGGCTCTGGGGGTGAAATTTCCGACCCGTGCAACTTCAACAGGCGGAAGGCTTCATTTTAAAAATGATGACTGGGAATATTATGATACCCAAAATGCCAGCTTTGAATTTGAAGGCGGGAAAATGATTAGCTGGGAAGGCAAAAGTTGTAACGGACAACCATTTTATGGAAGAGGAAGGGGTTCATTAATTCATGGAACTGAAGGCTCAATTTTGTTAGACCGGCAGGGGTATTTGCTTTATGATTTGGGTGGAAAGCTGATCAAAGAAGAAAAAGAGAGCGAGCCCGGCGCTACCAGTACGGCCGATACAATGGGATATGGTCAGCTTACGGTAAATCATATGGTGAATTTAGCGAATGCTATTCGAGAGAGCGAAAGCCTGACGGCTCCTATTGATGACGCCAGTATCTCAACGCAAATCTGTCATTATGGGAATATAGCTCAAGAAACCGGCTCAAGTATTGATCTGAATCCTGAAAATGGGAAAATCATCAACAACAAAGAAGCTCAAAAACTATGGAAAAGAGAGTATGAGGAAGGTTGGGAGCCTGTAGTCTAATTCATTTAGAAACAGTTCTCTCAAATTCATGAAATCATCATAATTCTATCCGATTTTTTGCCAGTAAATAAATTATCAATGAGATCAGGTATCTGAAAAAAAAGGAGTCGGATGGAAGATTATGTATCTGCAGCAGAGGCGGTAAAAGTTATTAAATCGGGAGACCGGGTTTTTGTTCATGGAGTTTCAGCCACTCCGGTACAGCTTATTCAGGCAATGACGGATCGGCATGAGGAACTAAAAGAGGTTGAAGTTATTCATCTCCACACGGAAGGTCCGGCGCCGTATGCTGACCCCGAGTATAAAGACAGCTTTTTTGTAAACGCGCTTTTTGTAGGTGCAAATGTCCGAAAGGCGATTAATGAAGGGCGAGGTGATTATGTGCCCGTGTTTTTGAGTGAAGTCCCATATTTATTCAGGAATAAGATCCTTCCTTTAGATGTAGCTTTAGTCCATGTTTCCCCACCTGACAATCATGGTTACTGCTCACTGGGTGTCTCAGTTGACGCTGCGGTAGCTGCTGTTCAAACAGCGAAATATGTAATTGCTCAGGTTAACCCGAATATGCCGAGGACGCATGGAGATGGGCTTATCCATGTAAAAAATATAGATGCTTTAGTTCAGGTGAATGATCCTCTGCCCGAACAGCTCGTTCCCGATCCAAATGATGCTGAATTAAAAATTGGTAAGTATTGTGCAGATTTGATTGATGATGGCGCAACGCTTCAGATGGGAATTGGGGCAATTCCGAATGCAGTGCTTAAAAGTCTTACAAACCATAAAGACCTTGGAGTTCACACAGAAATGTTCTCGGATGGGGTCATAGAGTTAGTAGAAAAAGGAATCATCAACGGTAGAAAAAAGAAAATTCACCCCGGGAAAATTGTATCCGGTTTTGTGATGGGTTCCCGGAAGACCTATGATTTTATAGATGACAACCCAGCCGTAGCTATGCTCGATATCGCCTATATAAACGACACGGCCGTGATCCGTCGCAACCCAAAAGTAACGGCTATTAACAGTGCGGTGGAAGTAGATTTAACGGGACAGGTTTGTGCCGATTCTATTGGGACCTATCATTACTCGGGAGTAGGCGGACAGATGGATTTCATTCGTGGAGCTTCACTTTCTCCAGGAGGTAAACCAATTATAGCACTGCCTTCAACCACCAATAAAGGCATTAGCCGGATTGTTCCATTTTTGAAACAAGGTGCTGGTGTAGTAACAACACGAGCTCACGTTCATTATGTGGTTACAGAATATGGAGTGGCGAACCTTTATGGCAAAAACTTGTGTCAGCGAGCCAAAGCACTTACAGGAATTGCACATCCGGATCATAGAGAAGAGTTGGAGAAAGCAGTGGCTGAGCGGTTCAAAATGTAGTGCGAAAATTTCAAAATCAATGATCATCCATATTACATTCTTATAGTCACCAGTTTCCTGCTCTTTGGTTTAGAATCTGAGTTCGATGAAAACAAAGGAATAGAACACAGATCACACAGATCTGACGGGTTTTCACAGAATGGTTTTGCTCGGACTTCGTCCGACCACTGAATATGGAGCTGATATAAAACCTATCCCGGAGTGGTCTGACGATTACAAGAGGTAAACAATTTTATCATGGACTGTTTTTACTAAATGATGGATGCAGATAAACACCGGCTTTAACATGTCATCATCCAATCACATTTTTCAAGACCATAATCAAAGGCATCTATAGCTTTCAGGAGAAACAACAAATAAGAATCAGTGATTATCTGCTCAATCCGTAAAATCCGTGTCCCATTCTTACCGTCGCCAAATTCCTCCTCTTTAGTTAGAGGCTTTTCTCAAATAATCGTACCTTTAGGCTTTCTGAAACCATAACGCTTCAATCACTCCATCGGAATGTCGCAAACATCGATTCAAGAACCCGAAGTAACGCTCGAACTGGCCGAAGAACATGGCTTAAATGCTGAAGAATATGAAATGATAAAGTCCAAGCTGGGTCGGGTACCGACTTTTACAGAATTGGGCGTTTATTCGGTGATGTGGAGTGAGCATTGTTCCTACAAAAACTCCATTATTGAACTCAAGAAATTACCAAGCGAAGGTGAAAACCTATTGGTAGGAGCCGGGGAAGAAAATGCCGGACTTGTTGACTTAGGAGATGGACTTGGTTGTGCGTTCAAGATTGAAAGTCATAATCACCCTTCAGCTATTGAGCCCTATCAAGGAGCAGCGACAGGGGTTGGTGGAATTCATCGCGATATTTTTACCATGGGAGCACGGCCAGTCGCTAGTCTGAATTCTCTGCGATTTGGATCGATGGATAATCCGCGAGTACGTTATTTACTGGATGGAGTAGTTCGCGGAATCGGAGACTATGGAAACTCATTTGGCGTTCCCGTAATAGCTGGTGAAGTTTGTTTTGATGAAAGTTATGAAGGAAATCCGCTTGTCAATGCAATGAGTATTGGCTTGGTGAAAGAAGGCGAAACGGCTTCTGCAATTTCAAAAGGACTTGGGAATCCGGTTATTATAGTAGGAGCGAGTACGGGTCGTGATGGAATTCACGGGGCAACTTTTGCTTCCGAAGAAATCAGTGAAGAAAGTGAAGCTAAACGACCAAGCGTTCAGGTAGGAGATCCATTTACAGAAAAATTATTGCTGGAAGCCAGCCTTGAAGTACTTCAAACCGGCGCCGTGATTGGTATGCAGGATATGGGGGCAGCCGGGATTGCTTGTTCAACTTCAGAGATGACGGCCAAAGGTGGTCAGGGAATGAAAATCGACCTCGACAAAGTGCCGGCCAGAGAAGATGGAATGACAGCTTATGAATTACTTCTCTCCGAAAGTCAGGAGCGGATGCTGATTGTGGCTGAAAAAGGCCGTGAGCAAGAAATTATTGATGTCTATGAAAAATGGGACCTCCATGGTGTTGTAATTGGTGAAGTAGTAGACACAGAAAATGTCACCTACTGGAAAGATGGGGAAGTGAAAGGCGATATTCCAGCCGATCATTTAGTACTTGGAGGCGGGGCACCACAGTATATCCGCGAAACCAAAAAGCCATCGTATTTAGATGAAGTTCAGAACTTTGATATTGATTCTTTAAACCATCACGATAATTATACCGAGACCTTAACTCGATTATTAGGCTCTCCGAATATTGCCTCCAAGCGATGGGTACACGAGCAGTACGATACCATGGTACGTACAAACACAGTGACTGGTCCCGGCGCTTCGGATTCCGGAGTTATTCGAATCAAAGGCACAAAGAAAGGATTAGTAGCTAAGACAGATTGCAACGGCCGCTATGTATATTTGAATCCACGTAAAGGTGGACAGATTGCGGTCGCAGAATCAGCAAGAAACGTAGTTTGCTCCGGTGCCAAGCCAATGGCGATTACAAACTGCCTGAACTTTGGGAATCCATATAAGCCGGAAGTATACTGGACGTTTAAGGAGGCTTTAGGTGGAATGTCTGACGCATGCCGAGCTCTAAACACACCGGTAACCGGCGGAAATGTGAGTTTCTATAACGAGAATCCAAACAGTGCTATTTTCCCATCTCCGATCATTGGGATGCTGGGAGTTATTGAGGATGTTGAGAAACACGTCACTACTCCGGGATTCAAAAAAGAAGGAGACATCGTTCTTTACATTGGTGCTGACCGAAAAGGGTTAGGTGGAAGTGAATACTTGAAAGTGATCCACGACCTCACCACTGGTGATGCTCCTGAAATCGATCTTGATTTCGAGACTTCTTTGCAGGATGCTTTACTGACAGCAATCAAAACAGGATTAGTAACTGCTGCTCACGATATTTCAGATGGCGGTCTTGCAACTACACTTGCTGAAATGGCTATTTTTGGGAAGAAAGGAGCAGAGGTTTCAGTAGAAACGCTCTCTGGCTCTAAGCATGAAGTGTTGTTCAGTGAAGCCCAATCAGGAGTAGTAATCACTATTCCAGCAGCTGAACTTCAGACTGCTAAATATCACTTTGAAAAAGCCAACGTTCCAATGTTTGAGCTTGGAGTGGTGAAAGGAGATTCACTGGAAATTAAAGACTTGGTTTCTCTAAACGTTTCTGCTGCAGAAACGACTTACGAGAGTGCAATTCCAAAAGCGATGGAAGCCTGATCTGAATTAATAGATCTCAAAATGTTGCCTCTTATTGGATATTGACAAGGCAGCTAACTTTGGAATAGAAAATTCCTTTTCAAGAAATTCTTTGGGTGTAATGCCAATGACTTTCTTGAAATCTTTAATCATGTGGCTTTGGTCAAAGTAGCCCAGTTCATGCCCCGTCTCAGTGAGGTTGCTGTCAGAGAACATGATTTTGTTGAGTAGATAATTGAACCTAATGAGGTTGGTGTATTGCTTCGGGGTAAGTCCTGTGGCGTGTTTGAAGTTCTTCTCCAGAGTAGATTTGTGCATCCCGAAAGAGTCACAAAAGGAAGAAATCAATATCGAACCTTTTTGCTTAATAACTCTTGCCATAAAAGCAGAAGTGAGATGATTTTGTAAAGGCTCTTTGGCCTGAGAAAAAAGCCAGCTACTAATTTTCTCTAAAATTTTCGGTATTGACGTCTTCTTAAACACTTCGGCCATAACCAAATCTGCTAATTCCGGTAAAATATGTTCCAGTGGATAGGCTGCATCTCGGAGTTCTGACAAGCTAACTCCCGACAACTGCTGCACAGCTCCAGGTTTGAACTTCACCCCTAATAACTGAGTGAATGGCTTTTGATACACTTTTACAGCCTTATTAAAAGAGGGAACAAGGCTGCAGTATTCCACTAAATGTTGTGAGTCATTTCTCTTATCACCTCTCAGGTAGTTGCCGTTCAGCATGAATATGGCATCCGTACTTCCCTCAGGTATGATGTAATCATAGTCTTGTTTAAAATCATCAGGGTGAAGGATATTGGTCCAATAGGATTCCACAAGATGCCTGACTTCTTTTGGGACGGGGTATTCTTTGTAATCCATGAAAAGTGAATGTTGTTCCGGTGGACGTGTACTTCAACGCCAAAATGTGACAAATGTTAGTGAAAAAATCGTCTTTTTTACAACCGATTGATGTCTGAAATTATGTATGATCTTAGTAACAGTTAATCAAACAAATGAAGATGCGTTATATCATACTTTTAATTACGGTGGTTTTTGGAATGAATATGAGCCTGTCAGCACAATCCGATATTTCTGAACTGGAAGCCAATCAATATTTTGATTTTTGGGTTGGGGAATGGGAATTATCCTGGACAGATAATCAAGGGAATCCAGGTGCCGGTACAAATACCATAGAGAAAGTGCTGGATGATGTTGTTATTCAGGAAAACTTCGAAGCTACTGAAGGAAGTCTGGACGGATACAAAGGTAGAAGTTTGTCAGTTTATAACCCTCAAAGGCAATCATGGCACCAGGCTTGGGTAGATAATCAGGGCGGATATATTGATTTGAAGGGATCAGTTGATGGCGAGAAAAGAATTTTTCAGACGGCCGAGAGAGCAGGACCGCAGGGAGGTACAATTATCAACAGAATGGTGTTTCATAATATCAAGAAAGATTCATTTACCTGGGATTGGGAATCCTCCCAAGATGGTGGTGAGACTTGGTCGGTTAACTGGAAAATTCAGTATATCCGAAAATAATACCAAGAATAGGAGCGATCCTTTAACGTGAGTTCGATATTAAATTACCCCCCCCC
>NZMW01000015.1 GCA_002694685.1 Balneola sp. | reverse complement strand
GGACGCGGCCGCGGCTATGGTTTCCAGAGTTGCTTGTTTTAAAAAATTAACCGTTTATTAACTCCTAATCTCCGCGCCCGTTATGCGCCGGGTCGTTATGTTTCTTGATTTGTGCTTAATAGAATATTATCGTTTAATCTGCTAAACAAAAGTTTATGAAAACTCAAAACTTCATTCACTTTTCGGTTATCTGTTTAATCTTATTCGGGTGTACTTCAAATGAACAGCCTAACCCAAATAACCAGATCCCTGTTTTTGATGTAGCCATGCAGGGAGTCAATCCCGCCTGGTTCGAACGTGCTATGGAGGGTATCGACTTTGGTATCCACCGGGTTGAAAAATACGGTGAGCTGGTGGCTGACAGTGCCGATTTATTCCGTCGGAGTTTCGAGCAAATGGAAATGCATAATGTTCGTTATGGATTGCTCAGTCACGGTACATACAAAGAGGCATTTATGGAAGAACACCCGGAGATGTTCCTGCTTTCCTATGAACCGGATTTATCGCTAGAAGATCATACAGAAGCAGCTCTTGAGTTCGAACAGAATATCATCAATGGCAGGTATGCTGCACTGGGTGAATTGGGGCTGATTTATGCAGGAATACCTATTAATACTCCCGATCTGTATCCATACTATGAGGTTGCTCAAAAACATGGAATCCCAGTTTTTATTCATACCGGCTTCTCGGGGCCAAATCCGCATCAGGTGTTAAGTCCTGCTTTCAGGATCGGTACTGCAAATCCTCTGTTGCTTGAAGATGTGATCATTGATTTTCCGAATCTGAAGATCGTAATGATGCATATGGGATGGCCATTTTTCGATGAGGCTCTGTACATATTGGGGACTTATCCTCATGTATACATGGAAACTTCTGTAGCGATATGGTTATTGGGAGATCAGCTTTTTAACCGGTTACTAAGTGAAGCCGTTGCGACGGCCGGTAGTGACAAGATTCTTTTCGGAACGTTGCAAATGGCTTGGCCTGAGGTAATAGGCCGGTCAGTTACTACGATTAGGCAGGCCGAATACCTTTCTATAGATGATAAACGAGCGATTCTTTGGGAAAATGCATCAGTGTTATTTGAAATAGAGGAATCAAAAGACTCTCTATTAAACTAAAGAATTGTATAAATCATAAATTATCATAAACATAACAAAGTGTTTCCTGCTGACTGGAACAGGTTTCTCGCTGAACCATTGAATTGATTCCCCAGCAGCAGAAACACCAAACCGTTATACCCACTACAATAATGGTTCTCACTTCCAGTTCTCTTAAGTAATAATTACATTCAGGTAAACTAACTCATTTATTATGATTACCGATTTCAAAGAGATACAAAATTCTGCCTTAAATCTTGACCGGAAGAATAAAGCCCGCCTGGCTGATAAATTATTACAAAGTATTCATGGTAAAATTGATCCTGAAATAGAACAGGCTTGGATTGATGAAGTTCAAAAGAGAAAGGAATCGCTTAAATCAGGAGACGCCTCTCTTCACTCAGCTACTGAAGTTTTAAAAGAAGCGAGAAAACGTCTTCAAAAGTGACTATTAAATTTCATTCAGAAGCCAGAAAAGAATTCTTTGAAACTTCGGAATACTACGAGGAACAAGTTGTTGGCCTTGGGGATGATTTTATTGATGAAGTCGAAAAAGTTTTAGATGTCATTGAACAACAACCTTCATCCGGAACTAAAATCACTAAAACAGAACGAAGATTTTTAGTTTCACGCTTTCCGTATGGAATCATCTACTCTGTGGAAGATGAGCTTATTACCATATTTGCCGTCATGAATTTAAGGCGAAAGCCAGGGTACTGGGAATCTCGAACCTAAAACCGTGGGTATAACAAAGCGTTTTAAATCGAACGCGGACGGGGTGCGATGGAAACTTGATTGCCAGGAATTAATTTCGCTACTTCAATTAAATCATAATCCCCGCGCCGTTTAAACGCTGGGTCGTTATAGCCCTTTCTTAATAATTCAGTTGTTCTCTCGTTAAAGTTGTATTACATTGTAACACAAACAATATTTTATTCTTATGGATACAACATTATCAATTCGTATTGACAAAGATTTAGAATCATTGCTGAATCAAGCAGCAAAACGAACGGGTCGTCCTAAAAGTGAATTAGTTCGAGAAGCGTTACGCCGACAACTATCTATTGAATCTTTCCAGCAAATTCGAAACCGGATTTTACCCTTTGCTGAATCACAAGGATTGTTAACAGATGAAGATGTTTGGCGTGAAATTTCATGAAGGTTTTTGCAGATACCAATTTCTTAGTTAGTGCTTTTGCAACCCGAGGCTTAAGTGCCGATGTTTTTCAAGTGATTATTGCCGAACATGAAATAATGACTGGAGAGTTTGTTTTAGCCGAATTATATCGCGTGCTAACAACTAAATTAAAAGTGTCTACAAAAATAGCTCGAGAAGCAGAACAACTACTTCGTCAACATTATATTGAACCTGTCCCCGACCAACCATCAGAAATACAAGTTCGTGACGAAGATGATCGTTGGGTACTAGAATCGGCTTTAAGAGCTGGGGCTGAAATTCTTATAACCGGGGATAAAGATCTTCTTGATATTTCAGATAAGGTACCAGAATTAAAAATTGTAACTCCTAGAATGTTTTGGGAATTAGTACAAAACTAAATCGGGCTATAAAAAGTGCATTAACCGGGGACGCGGACGTGCCGTTGGTTTCTAGAGTTGCTTGTTTTAACTTTTTAACCGTTTATTAACTCATAATCTCCACGCCCATTATGCGCTGGGTCGTTATGCTACCTATTCTTAAAATTTGACAATATGTACGGAATGGCGTACGTTTTAAGTAAGTGATTAATCAACCAATTTTACGCCATGAAAACATTAACAGCTACTCAAGCTCGCAAAGATATATATCGATTATTGGACGAAGCGTCTGATACGCACAAGCCGATTCAAATTACCGGAAAACGATCGAATGCCGTACTAATCAGTGAAGATGATTGGCGGTCTATTCAAGAAACTCTTTATCTGACCTCAATTCCCGGCATGCAAGAGTCTATTGTTGAAGGAATGAATACACCTCTTGAGGAAACCGATGAAGAACTTGACTGGTGAGTAACTACAAACTCGTTTATACCAAACAAGCTAAAAAGGATACGAAGAAAGCGGCTTCGTCAGGGTTAAAATCAAAGATCGAGGACCTACTTGAAATCATTAAAGAAGATCCTTTTGCAGACTATCCTCCCTATGAAAAACTGGTTGGTAATATGGAAGGGGCTTATTCACGGAGAATTAATATCCAGCATCGCTTAGTGTATCAAGTCTACGAGAAAGAGAAAGTTGTAAAAGTAATTAGAATGTGGACTCACTACGATTAATCCGGTAGCAAAACAATGCGTTTTAAATCGGACGCGGGCGGTTGCGATGGAAGCTTTGCTGCTAAGAATTAATTTTGCTACTTCAACTAAATTATAATCCCCGCGCCCGTTATGTGGCTCAATAAATCGATTCTTTTTTGGTTGTATTGTAAGTACATTGTAATTATATTTTTATAGATATTTTCAAATACTCAATACCATGAAAACCAAGATAATTCGTATCGGTAATTCCCAGGGAGTTCGAATTCCCAAACCCCTGATCGAACAAAGCGGGATCACTAAAGAAATTGAAATGATTCTCAGAGACAATGAAATTATTCTTCGTCCTGCTGATGTGACTCGAAAGGATTGGGAAGCATCTTTCCAAAGAATGGAGGAACAGGGTGATGATGTTTTATTAGATCAAAAAGAGACTGAAAAACCTTCAGACTGGGATGAAACTGAGTGGACATGGTAATAGCAGAGCCAGTTAAAAGGTTTGAAGTTCATCTGATTTCACTTGATCCCACTAAAGGTTCTGAAATTAAAAAAACTCGTCCCTGTTTGATCATATCTCCTAATGAAATGAACAAATATATCAGAACAGTGATCATTGCTCCAATGACATCTACCATTAAAAATTACCCAACGCGAGTCACTACTACATTTCAAGGCAAGAAAGGACAAATTGTATTAGATCAGATTCGAACAGTCGATAAAAGCAGATTGATTAAAAGCCTTGGGACAATCAGTTCTTCGGCCGAAGAAAAAGTATTGAGTACATTACAAGAAATGTTTGCCCCATAAATTCGCCACCTAACAAGGCGTTTCAAATCCGGGGTACGATGGAAACTTGATTGCCAGAAATTAATTTCGCTACTTCAATCAAACCATAATCCCCGTGCCGTTTAAATGCTGGGGCATTATGCTTACAAAACAATTTCGTTGCATGGATACCGTTAATCCATTAAATTTATGAATGATCAAATCATTTGGAGATAAAGCAACATCAGATCTGTTTCATGGACATTCGAGCAGTAAAGTTCGAAAGTTACCTACTCAAATCCTTGATTCAGCTATTTACAAACTGGATATACCGAATGCAGCTACCTCTTTAGATGATTTACGATCACCTCCAGGTAACAGATTAGAAGCATTACGTGGAGAATATAAAGGATATCACAGTATCCGAATTAATGCCCAATGGAGAATTGTTTTTCGTTGGGAAGATTCCAGTGCTTTTGATGTAGCCATAGTTGATTATCATTAGAAAAAAGGTGAACCCCATGATTCCACAAAATAGAATAACCACACATCCCGGTACAATTTTACTGAAAGAGTACTTGGAACCAATGGAATTAACGCAGAAGAAATTAGCTGACCATCTGGATATTCCCATCCAACGAATTAATGAAATTGTACGGGGGAAAAGAGGCATTTCTTCGGATACAGCTTGGCTGCTATCGAAAGCTTTGAATACTTCTCCTGAATTTTGGTTAAATCTACAGGCTATGCATGATTTATCCTCAAATCGTCCAAGCAAAGAAATTGCTCCACTTAAGGCTGTTCAAGCATAACAATGCGTTTCAAATCGGACGCGGACGGGATTCAATAGAACTTGTTTGCAAGCAATTAATTTCGCTACTTCAACCAACACAGAATCCCCGCACCATTTAGAGTCTGGCCGAAATACACCCCAAATTAAATTGAAAAAATGGAGAAATTTGAATTTAAAATAGACTTAAACACTCCTTATATAAAAGCAATTCATTTTCTGGGAGCGGCTCTTGTTGGCTTCTTTATTGCGAGCGCTATTTTCACTTTTAAATTTGAGGGTAGTATTGATTGGGTAAATTGGATAAACACAATCACTGGAATAATGCTTGGTCTATTTTTCGCCTTTTTCCCTGGGGCCGCAAAAAAACAATCTCTCACTATTGATGAGACAGGGTTTTATTTACAGAATTACACTTTCCATTGGGGACAAAAGAAGGAAATAATGTGGGATAAAATTCAAGGAATTGGAGTCCAGAAAAATGCTCTTCAAATCAGGAATAGTGCAGGAGCAAAAGAAAAAATAAACTTACCTCTTCACACTAAAAGCCAACTTGATGAATTAAAATCCTACCTAAAGAAAATGGTAGAAACTAAAGGCCTGGAATACATAAACTAGCTTAAGGGTATAAATAAGTTATGATTGATTTTTTATTTGGTACTCTTTCAGGAATCTTTTTATTCGGTTTGCTTCTCCAGTTAACTTTGAAAAAATCTGTCCGTCTATTTTCAATCACTGATAAAGATGCCGACCCAAAATTATACTGGGGACTTTTCTGGGCCTACCTCGCTGGATTTATATCTATGATTAATCTAGCCTTATACCTTTGAAGTCTTTTTGAAAACTGAATTGAGGAGTATAACGAGGCGTTTCATGAACTCGCGGGTTTTGTTCATCTTTTAGTATTAAAACTGAGTTCTACCTCTTATCTTAATTATTATCAATATTGCGGTTTGGCTTGATGGCATATCATCCCAATAAGAACTGTAGCACCACTCTAAATAGTGTGTAGGGGATTGTGAAAAAGGAAAAGAAAAAACAAATACTCAGAATATTCTTGTTTGCAGGAACTGCAATTTCCTTGTTCTTTGTGCCATGGATTCTGGTGTGGGCTTGGATTTTACCTCTGCCAAATACCGTTCAGGAGCAATTAGATGAAGGAATTGGCCATGGGTTTGATGGAATGATTGTTTATGTAGACGAAGCCGGGAAACCACCTGCATTTTATTCAGCTGGCTGGGACGACCGAGATAATAAAATACCTGCCAACCCAAAATCACTATTCAAAATTGCTAGTATCAGCAAATTATACGTCGCGGTAGCTATCACAAAGTTAGTCAAAGACAAACGTTTGTCTTTAGATGAAACGCTTGCCGATTATTTCCCTGAACTTGTAGGCAGAATTGAATATGCCGAGAAAATCACCCTGAAAATGATGGTGCAGCATCGGAGCGGTATTCCAAATTTCACTAATAATCCTGCTTTTTGGGTGGATGAACAGGAGAATAGCAAAAAAGCCCTTGAGTTTGCCATTGATTTACCGGCCAGCTTTGAACCGGATAACGGTTATGAATATTCAAACACGAATTATTTGTTGCTTCGCGAAATTCTTGATAAGGTTTTGGGGTATAATCATCATCAGTACATCAGAGAGGAAATATTGATCCCACTCGAACTGAATAACACTTTTTTTTCCATTACTGAAGTGGATTTAGATGATGTAATGAGCGGTTATTACGTTGGAATTGACGCCGACTTTAAAGCTAATGAAAACGGAATGTTAGCCACGGCTGAGGATGTGGGTATATTTTTAAGAGCCTTAAACGATGGTTCGTTATTTAATGAAGGTGAAAAGGATATCTACTCCTCCATTTATGTGTATAAACATGGAGGGCTGGTTCCGGGCTATCAAAGTCTAGCAGAATACCACAAAGATATTGACGCAGTTGTTGTACAATTTGTGAATACAACTGATTTTGAAGGATACGAATGGAATTTATCGGAAATCGTATATAACCGGGTGGTTAAAATAGTGGAAAGAGAAAACGGCTTATAACCTCTGTCAAACCCCGGCTAAAATATTAAACCAAATAGTTGGAGTTCTTTTAAGCAAATAACTCCATTTACTTCATCCTAATTCAATGAAATATCTAAAATACCTGTTCCTCATTATATTTCTGAGCGGTTGTACAGAAGGTGTTCGGACTATCCATCCCGAATTTGGCTATCTCTATAAATTAAATAGTGATTTTATACCGCCCGAGATTTCAAATGACTCCCTCAGGATCCCCGTCTTCTATTCCGGATGTAATGACAATCATAGTTTTAATCTTCAATACAATACTTCAAGACTTTCTTATTCAGAAGTTTGGTTATTCAAAAAGACACCAACACAGTTTTGTGAAGCAGCTTTTTCTGAAATTATATCTTTCAGAATTCCTCCCGAAGTAGCATTAACAAATGAGATTTACCTGCTTGGCCCCAAAGGGGAGCGGATTTTACTTTCCCGCTAGCTGTTAGTAACCTTTAAAAAGTTTAATTTACCATACATTCATGAATCACTTCAAAAGAGTAGTTCTATATTCATCTTTTTTAATTATCGCTTTCGATACCGTTGGTTCATTTGCTTCTGAGTTCTTCAATTTCCCCTATAGCTCATTAAACTTTGGTTCCTATTTGATCTATGGAATAGCGGGTTTCTTTGCCACTAAGGGAAAAGATTTAGGTAAAAGTGCCCTCGCCGGTTTTATAGTCGGATTGGTAGAGGCGACAATAGGTTGGGTTATTTCCTGGCTAATTCTTACTGAACACCATGAATTGGGAATCTCTCCAACAGTGGTGATAATTCTTATAATCATTTTTGTCTCATTGTCCGGAACTTACTTTGGCTTGATTGGTGGCGCAATTAGAAAATATGTGGGTAAATATTTCATTGAATCGACTACTACTGATTCAAGTAAAGAATAGTAAGTAATACCCAACCAGCCCGGCACGGTTCAGTACAAAATCCCGTTCTTCTCATAAATAGAAACTAATTCCTGATTTGAGCTCTCACTCCCTCCCTTCCGAAACACAAGAAAATCTCCCCCGAAAATTAGGGCTGTGGGGATTATGGCTGTTGATTGTCAATGGCTTTATAGGAGCCGGAATCTTTGGCCTTCCCAGTGGAGCCACCCGTCTTGCCGGCGAATACAGCGTCTGGATTTATGTGATTTGCGCCCTGCTTATGCTCCCCGTTATTCTCAGTTTTGCTGAATTGGGAAGCTATTTCAAAGGTACCGGCGGGCCGATTAAATACGGGACTCAGGCTTTTGGAAAATTCATCGGCTTCCAAAGCGGATGGCTTTTCTATGTGGCTCGGATTATATCCTTCTCTGCAAACTCAGTGCTTCTGGTTGACAGTATTGGGTATTTTCTTGAACCTGCAGCCACCGGAATCGGGCGACTCATTTCCCTGGGCATCATCATCGGTGGGCTAACCCTGATCAACGTAATTGGGTCGGTTGAATCCATTCGCTCACTGGCGCTTTTTACGATCGTGAAATTTGCGGTGCTAATATTTCTCGTTTTTGGAGGATTGGTTTTGCTTGGATCTGAAGTCATGCCTTCTTTCGAAAATCACCTACCGCCCGCAACAGATATCGGAGCCGCTGCCCTTTTATTGATTTATGCTTTTGTTGGATTTGAAGGTGGGGTTGTTCCGGCCGGAGAAGCCAAAAAACCTGAACGGGATATGCCACTTGCCCTGCTTTTCGGACTTGGCTCTGTGGTAGTCTTGTATATGCTGATCCAGTTGGTTTCTCAGGCAGCCGTTCCTGACCTTGGCTCTTCAACTGCACCCCTGCTGGACGCTTCTGCAGCGCTCTTTGGCGAAATAGGTGCAATCATACTGATGGTTGGAGTTGTCGCCTCTGTGACCGGAAATTTATCCAGTACCATCTTTTCTACTCCCCGACTTACTTATGCCCTTTCGGTGGAGAAGTCACTGCCTAAATGGTTCGGGGAAGTTCACCATAAATTCCAAACCCCTGCAAACTCGGTACTCTTTTTCGGAGTGTTTGCATTTATTGGTGCTGCACTAGGTTCTTTTACAGTTTTGGCCGCTATGACGGTCTTATCCCGCCTCTTCTTATTTATCATTAGCTGTGCCGCTATTCCGGTATTACGGCCGAGGTTTCGGGGAGAAGATCGGTTTATTCTGAAAGGCGGATACCTGATTCCAGCTTTGGGAATTCTAGCTTGTATCTGGCTAATGTTTCAAGTCAGCTTCAACTCCATCTGGATGACGGCATTGTTCATCGCCATTGGCAGTGGTTTTTACTGGCTCGGCAAAAGGGAATCTGAATAGTCTTAAAAGAGCTGATTTTCATTCTATTTTGCGCTAACTAATTAATTCTGTTACATTCACGGAGAATTAGTTTAGCCTTTTTAAGATTACTCAAATCAATTCTCTTCATGAAATCACTCTTTACATCTCCCATCCTTCTCATTGTTTTATTTATGATAAGCTGTGGTTCTGAAAATCAACAACAAGCAGAACTCGATTACAGTGCTATTCCTATTGTCGAGTTAACCAAAGAGTTTAGTATTACTGCTTCTGCGGAATATATACCTGTCAGAATAACAAGAATCATAGTAACTCGAAACGGATCATTCTTAATAGCCCAAGATTTAGAAAAGTCCATTCATCAATTTGATAGCCTTGGAAATTATGTAGCTAAGATAGCTGGACCGGGACGTGGTCCAGGCGAATTAAGCCGAAATGCGAATCCTCATTTCCAGGGAAATATTCTCTACATGAGTAATAATCATGGCTTAACATCCGAATACCGAAAAAATGATGCTGGCATTTATGAACATATTGCCGATCATGGTTTTAGACTTCCAGGAAGACTTCGTGGGATCAGATCTTTAGATGGCTTTAATGAATTCTATGTAAGTGAAGATTCAGTTAATTACCGGTTTAATGAAGTTCCTCCTCAGTACACAACTGATTTGATTCATTTAGTAAAAAACAGAATCAGATTCACTGAGTATCCAAGAAAAGATCCTCTCACTTAGAAAGCATTCCAGTTTTATAGAAATATCTGATGATGGGAATTCGGCTTCATATAGTTTTCTGCCTTATAGGTTTAATGACTATATAAATCCTTTAGATAATAAGAAGCTATTAGTACAACGCCCTTCTAAATCAGTGATTCAAATTTATGATGAAGACTTTGACATCGAACATGAGCTCGTTCTTGACGTAAAAGAAAGGCCTATCACCGATTCAGATATGGATTATCATTTTCCTGAGAAAAGCCGAATTGAGAAAAGAGAAAGAAGAGAGTTAATTGAAGACATTAAGCCTCCTTTTACTCGTGTCCTAATAGATAATCAAAATCAATTTTGGTTAGAAACTGATGAAACTGACGAAGGTAGAGAGATAGTTGTACTTGATTATGAAGGTAATCCCCTCGGCAGGTTTTTAATCCCTTCCAATAACCACTTACATGATATACGAAATAATAAAATCTATCTCGCTAACAATGCCTTAGAACAAGTTGAAGTTTATTCGGTTGATCTGTAGAAATCTATTTAGAATAGTAAAGCAACCCACCGCCTCGGGTCCCGGATAGAAATTCAGCTACTCCGTCTCCATCAAAATCAACAAAGTGAGGGGTTCCTAACTGGATGAAATCGATATTAAACGGGAAAGATTCTTTCGTAAAGGATGGTTGCTCTGCTGAGCCGTTGTTTCTGTAGAAGAGATACCCATCAATTTTTGTACCAAGGAATAGATCTAAATCGCCATCAGAATCAATATCATATAAGGCAGGTACACTTCTGGAGTCTGCTTTAATATCCATGAAATAGTCGCTTTCGAGGGTGAATTCAGGACTAGACTCTGAACCCGTATTCCTAAATAGCACGACTCCCCCACCCGACTCTCCGGCTATCAAATCCAGATCACCATCCTTGTCAATATCAGCAACGGTAGGCACCGCATTGCTTCCACGTTCGAGTTCAGCAATGCTCTTTTTGACCAATTCAAAACCATCACCAGTATTCTTATAGTAATCAATCGAACCTTTCCAGTTACCCAAGAGCAAATCGGCAAGTCCGTCGTTATCTAAATCAGCAAGAACTGGAGCTAGGTGATATCCTTTAGGTAGATTTAAACTGCCGGCCTTTTGAAATTCAGGCGCTGATGTTGTACCAATATTTTCGAATTGGTAAATGATGGATGTGCTTCTATCGGCAGGATCAATTTTGTTTGATAATAATAAGTCAAGATCTCCGTCTCCGTCAATATCTCCTGTTGCCGGAATGCTTTCATCTCCAACATCAATCATCCCCAAAAACTGTTTGGATTGAAGACTGAATTTCTCATTCTCTTGTTCCAAAAAGTAGAGATTCTCCGCAGTCGTTTCATTGGCATTATAAGCTCCGCCTAAAACGCCCAGAAATAAATCAGCATCTCCATCTTGTCCCCAGTCAGCTAGCGTAGGCGCATTATAACCACTGGTTGACACCGGGTTTGAAAGTGGGAAAGATTGTGGCTCAACCTGAAAGTCCGGATTTCTACAGGTACCCTGATTTTCTAACAACAAAATGCCGGGCTCAAAAAAATCACCCCAAAATAAATCCTGATCACCATCGCCATCAATATCCATAAAAGCCATGGTGTTGGCACCGTGCATGGTCCCAAACTGCTTCACAATTTCGATATCTTCAAACTTTTTACTCACCAGCTCGAACTGTGGAATGTCATTTTCATCTCTGCCTACCGACTCATACCGGGCCAGATTCCCTTCCAGCTTTCCTATAAATAAATCCAGCTTTTGGTCACAATCGATATCGGTGACGTTGGGGATATTCTGTCGGTCAGAAAAAATGGGGGTGCCGTTTACATCGCGGAGTGAATCAGCAGCAAGAATGAATTTAGGATTCGTCGCGCTTCCCTCATTCCGATAATACCGGATGTAACTGTAAGGCTGTTCTGTAAGCAAATCAAAGTCCCCATCCTGATCCATGTCCACAAACCGAAACCACTCACCGATATCAAGGTTCTGGAATTTGTTCGTCTGCCATTTCAAAGGCGAATCACCACTATTCTGATGCTCATAAAACATCAGGTCGTCGGTATGTTCCTGTATAAATAAATCAGGATCTGAATCACCATCAATATCTACGAACTGTGGACGAGGGGCATTGAAGCCTCCTAAAAAAGGATGAGCAATCTGATTTCCGTCCGTATCTAAAACAGAAAAAGGATATACATCCTGAGTATAGTTAGAGGATGCTGATTTGTCGCCGGTAGATTTTGAAGCAGCACAACCCGTAACAAACCCAGCTATTATGGTGATGAATAAGAGTCCTTTTAGTAATCTGAATTGATTCATAAATAATTTACCACGCATTTGTACCGATGCCGGATGGGTAGTTCCCCACTTCAATGACTTTCTCGATAGTGCGTGTTTCAGTATTGATCACGGTCACTGTACCAACTGGATTTTCAGTTTCTGAGCCCTCTGGCTGGTAGGTGCCGTCAAGATTATTATTAGTGACGTACAGATATTTACCATCTGCAGTAAGTGCGGCTCCGTGTGGTTGAGCAAGTCCATTTCCTTCAATAACAGCATCTACTGTTTGAGTATCCATGTCTACGACCGTAACTGTATGGGCGCCTTTATTGCCAAAGTAAACGTACTTTCCATCGAGGGAATAGACCGGATGCCACGGCATTGCGTTTACATCTATGCTATTTGATAACTCGGGATTGGCAGGATCAGAAATATCAAAAACCAAAAGCTTGCCGGTTATTTGTCCGGTTGCTACCATCGTATTTCCATCCGGAGAGACTGCAAAATTTACGAATACATTATTGCTTCCCTCCACATTGGTCAGATTCGTTTCTTCCGTTTCTGTATTTACGGACAGCATCTGATTGGAAGAAAGGCTGGCTATAAACGTCCAGTTATCCTTAGAATTAGCTGCGATGGCATGTGGTCTTGAGAAGAACACCTCTACTTCTTTATTCAGACTCATGCTCGAGCGCTCTATCACTCCAAAGCTCTGCGGCGGATTTACGGCACTCATAGATCGCCCAACAAAAAGCTCATCTTTATTTGGATGCATAGCCATAAGGCCCGGAACTTCAAGGCTTACTTCATCTACCAGTTCATTTTCTCTGTTGAATTTTAGCACCTTGTTTTCACCGATTAAAGTGACATACCAAAATGAACCATCCGGCTCTGCAATAGCATGATGTGGTTTTGCATTTGCAGAATAGCCCAGCTCCTGGAGATCAATAGTTTCGATTATTTCATGAGTCTGAGTATCAATCACCATTAAGGTTGCTGAACCCTGATTACAAACGTACATATTTTGGGTTGATTGAGCTTCAGCCACTCCTGATATCAATCCAAGACCAATCGTTAAGGCCGTGATGAAGAAAGTTCGCAGAAAAGTCATAATTCGAGCTTCCATAAAATTGAGGATTTGTTGAATAGAAAAAAGGCAACTTCAGAAAGACCTCTATTGAAGGTCATCTAAAGTTGCCTTAAATAAATCGTTTACTGATTTATGGCTTGTTCGTTTGTCTCCAGTACAAAAAGGCCTTCACGACCACTGGTCATAATAACGATGCCACTTTTGAAGTAAGGATAGTTACTCCACGTTCCGGAGAAACCAGGTGCGTCTTCAGTGAATGGATGCGTATCAAAACTTCCAACTTTCTGTGGGTTTGCCGGGTCACTTACATCAATAACCTGCAGACCACTTACATAGTTAGACTGATACATCAAGTCATCTTTGATATATAAATTGTGATCAGAAGAGGCATTTTCTAGGAAATACTCTCTAACAAACTGAGGATCATCCAAATCACTTACATCCCAAACAATAGTTCGGGTTTTGTCCACATTCCCCATCAACTCATCAAGTTCATCATTCTGGAAGAAATATCGATGATCTTCTGTTAACCATCCCTGGTGAACGTATCCGTAATCAGGATAAGAACCTGTTGAAAGAGCTACCGGATTTTCTTTATCGGTTACGTCTGCAATACTGATCGCTGTTTCGTTAGCACCAAAGCAGATTTCACTTCCCTGGTGTTCTTCATCGGGGCCATCATAAATTACACACTGTGCATCATGAGAATAACCGGTTCCGCTTCTTCCTGTAGAAGGATCAGCAAAACATCCTGCAAACGTTGGGTTGGCCGGATCTTGAATATTCACCATGTGTAAACCGCCGCCACAAGTTTGTCCACCGCCGCTGCTTCCTACAATAAATGCAAAACCTGATTCTTCATTAATAACCACGTTGTGTGCACTGTGAATATTCTCGTACATCGCTGTGGCTTCCAGCTCCATCGGGTCACCATCAAACTTGCGCAGCTGGGTTAGGTCAAGAACCTGCATTCCGTGTTCGCCCGCTCCATCAGCAACAATATAAGCGTGGTTTTTATACACTTTGATATCTCGCCAAACATTAGCTCTTGAGCCTTCTGTCATAGGAAGGTTGGCTACATAGATAGGATTACCTGGATCACTAAGATCTACGAAAGATGTTCCTTCGTTTCTACCAACCAGAGCATATTCTTTGCCAGTCACCGGATCTGTCCAGCCCCAAAGGTCATTCAAACGAACGCCTCGGTCACCGCCAATAGATCCAACAGGCATAAATGAAATTAAGTCAACATTGCTACAGCCAAAACGGTCTGCTTTACCGTCACTACAGTCAAGTCTGCCATTGGTAATAGGCTGTAATGTGTTTCCACCTTCACCGAATACAACATTCTGAGTTGTCCAGCTTCCCGTATCGTTTTTCTCAAGGATGGCAGCAGAACCTTCTCCATAATCGGCTCCGGTCATTCCGGCAACGGCCACATCACCATCTACAGCAAGTGTTCCTGAAAAATAATCTCCGGCTTCTTGTGAGCTCATTGGCATTTTTGAAGATCCTGTCCACATTCCATTTTCATCAGACTGAAACTGATAAATAGTTCCTTTTCCACCAGCGGCATTAGGTGCCCCGATCCATACTCCGGACTCGACTACAGAAATCGAACTTCCGAATAAATATGGTGACTGACCGTCAAAAGCTGATAGGCGTCCGCTTTCGCTCCACTCGCCATCTTCGCTACGGAATACAAATACGGTTCCGGCTGCTCCATCATTTCGAGGAGCTCCAACTAAGATCTGGTCACCATGAATTCCAATCGAAGTACCAAACTGACTACGATCTGCTGCCTGGTCACTGGTTAATGACGCACTGTGCATCCATTCAGAACCTTGATTAGCAAATACATGTACGGCACCGCCACCTCGCTGAGGTGCACCGACTACTAAATTCATTCCATCCATTGCAAGGCTTGAACCAAAGTTAGACCCGGCAGTATCAGGATTCACAATGCTTGCCGTTTCTGTCCAATTTCCAGAATTGGATCGGCTGTACACTAATACAGCTCCTAATCCGTCCGCGTGATCAGGCGCACCGACAAAAGCATAATTACCACTCAGCATTACACTTGAACCTAATGCGCTTTCAAAAGAATCTTCAGGCAGCATAAATTCTGCTATTTGACTCCAGCTTCCGGAACCGGACTTTTCAAAAAGAAAAGCAGCGCCCTGTTCTCCATTCATTTCAGGTGCTCCAACAATAAGGAAGTTACCGTCAGCTGATACTGAAGACCCAAAGCCATCACCAATTTTACCATTGGTTGCCATCAACTGATGTTGTTGCGTCCATTCGTCACCGGACTTCCCAAAAACATAAACAGCTCCGGGCTGATGTACGTTAGAAGGTTCACCGATAAATACAGCGCCGTCCGCTATAGAAACTGCCTGGGCAAATCCTCGCATCGCTTCTGATTGCCCATCAGGGGTTGTTTGTGCCTGAATTAAGGCCATGGGCGTGATTAAAAGTAATAGTGAGAATAAATATGATAATCGTTTCATAGATCCTAAAGGTTTATGAGAGTGGTTTTTTAAAATAAATACAGCCTTTAATATAGGGCGAGTCTTTTAGAAATCAATGAAGTTCACCGTTAAATATCGTTACTGCTGTATAAGAATCCTCTAAGCGGTGAAATTATTCATCGGTAGAGCTGAATAACGTCCAGGCAGTCACACCAACCAAGGCAGCTGCCCCACCCAGAATCAGAGCAAGATTTAAATCCCTTTGTATTCTTTCTGCTTTTGATAAATAATCAGAACCAACGCCTTTTTTGGCAATAATTCCTTCCAGTTCATTAATTCTATTTTGTAACTCTTTCTTTGTCTTATTCTTTAAACTCATAATCGTATTGATTTATTTTTTCTTTGATTTAATCAACTAACATTGAGTTTGTTTATTGAGTTTCATGAATTATTGGGGTTACAGTTGAAAAATCTAATCAGATTCCCCGTTCTGAAACTTTACTTAACAATTTAGCATTTCAATTCGCATGCAGAGATGCTATATTCTCAATCCCGAATTTGAACCTCAAAAAAGACAAAATGAGTGTATTAGTTGGAAATGATACCCGCCTGATTGTTCAGGGATTTACCGGAAGCGAGGGTAGCTTCCACGCCGGACAAATGATTGAATACGGTACCAATGTAGTTGGTGGTGTTACTCCCGGAAAAGGTGGACAAACCCATTTAGACCGACCCGTTTTTAATACCGTTGCTGAAGCGGTTAAAGAAGTAAATGCTAATACTTCCGTAATTTTTGTACCTCCTGCATTTGCCGGTGATGCTATTACTGAAGCAGCTTTTGCCGGAATTGAAGTAATTATCTGTATTACAGAAGGTATTCCTGTTAAAGACATGATTGTAGCCAAGCAGATTGTAAGCAGTCATGGAGCAACTTTGATTGGACCTAACTGTCCGGGTGTTATAACTCCGGGAGAAGCTAAAGTTGGAATTATGCCAGGCAGTATTTTTACACCGGGCAAGGTTGGGCTTATATCCCGTTCAGGTACTCTTACCTACGAAGCCGTTGACCAGCTTACCAAAGAAGGTCTTGGCCAAAGTACAGCAATTGGAATTGGTGGCGATCCTGTTATTGGAACCACTCACCTTGATGCTGTTAAAATGCTGAACGATGATCCTGATACCGACTCTATTGTTTTGATTGGAGAAATTGGCGGAACTGCTGAAGAAGAAGCAGCTGCCTGGATTAAAGATAATTGCCAGAAACCTGTTGTAGCATTTATTGCAGGCTCAACGGCTCCTCCGGGACGTCGAATGGGACACGCAGGTGCAATCATCTCTGGTGGTAAAGGAACCGCTCAAGAGAAAAAGAAAGCTCTTGCTGCAGCTGGAATTACTGTAGTTGAAAGTCCGGCTGAGATTGGTGTTACAATTAAGAAAATGCTTGAAACTGCTTAATCACAGTTTCTGTATTTAAGAAAATTCAAAGCCTCTTCCCTTTTGGGTTGAGGCTTTTTTTATTTTTAAAATTCAGGATAAGACAAGCTTGCCGTAAGGATGTCTTAAACTTGTCGTACAATTTTAAGAACCACAGGTCTATGTTTTGTAGACATTTACTTTAATGAATATTTATATATGTCACTATCTAATAACGTAAAGGCGTTCCGAGTACAGAGAGGCTTCTCACAAGAAAAATTGGCAGAATTAACTGGGTTAAGCCTTCGAACAATTCAGCGAGTTGAGAACAATGAAACCAAGCCCATGGGTGATACTTTATCGCGAATTGCTGAAGTATTCCAAATAGCACCTGATGAGTTAATTCAAATGCATAAGCCCCAAGATAGCTCGTACCTGATTGTATTAAACCTGACTCAGTTCTGCTCTATCCTCTTTCCCATTGTTGGTGTTTTAGTCCCTTCACTGCTTTGGATATTGAAAAAGAATATTATTGACAGGGTTGATGAGATTGGTAAGAATATTATAAACTTTCAAATAACATGGTCTATTGTCCTATTGGTGGGTACGATCAGCTACTACATGTATAGTGGTAACATAGCACTGGAGAACATTGGAGAGTACTTAACTGCTTACCAGCAAGCTTTACTTGTTTACCAGATATTTCTAATCTGTATGATTCTATATAATATTTTCATTATTGCTTTTAATACTTTCAAAATCCGAAGCAATAATAATGGCTTTTATCAACCCGCTATACCTTTTCTCCGTTAGTTTCATCCAAATAAGGATTAGAATACAGTCTCTGATATTGCAAGATGAGTTGTTCAGAATTTAATAACGAAATAGATTCTTTGGTTTCAAATAGACATATAGACACATATGTCGCTAAAATGTCGGGTAGATGTCGTACTATAAAAGCACTGCAGCATCTATGTTTTGCGTGAATTCTAACGCAACCAAATTTCTATGAGTACCGATTTAGCGAATCAGATAAAAAACATCCGGAATCAAAAAGGTTTTTCGCAGGAACTCCTTGCCGAGAAAACGGAACTGAGCCTAAGGACTATTCAGCGAGTTGAAAATGCAGAAACTGAACCCAGAGGTGATACCCTCCTACGAATTACGGAAGCGCTGGAAGTCACCCCCGATCAGCTTTTAGAATGGAATCAAGTTGAAGATCAATCCACCTTAGTTGTGATGAGTCTTTCGGCGCTCGGCTTTCTATTTACACCAATCCTTGGGGTTATCCTTCCACTTGTTATATGGATTTCAAGAAAAGATAGAGTCAAGAAAGCTGATATGATTGGCCGAAAAGTGATCAACTTCCAGCTCACATTCACGGCACTCATTTATCTGATGCAAGGTTTACTTTTCATGATACCCATACTCCAATTAGACATTGGCTTCTGGCTGGAGGGGTTGTTTGACTACCTAAACATCTCACCTATTTTATTTCAGCCGATTATTTTTGGGATTCCCTATCTGTACAATCTTGGAAGTATCATCATAAATACTTTCAGAATAAGAGCCGGAGATGAAGTTAGTTTTTCACCATCTGTTAAACTGCTAAAATAGTTTAGATGATTGTGCCATCCGGTATTACCGTATTCTTCTTCACAATCACAATGCCATCCCGTACGTAGTGATATTTGTGGTCGCCATCTTCTAGGTGATTTCCACCCACAATGCGCACATCATTTCCGATGGCTACATTTTTATCAATTATGCAGTTACTGATGTAGCACCGCTGACCAATACCCATGGCAGGTTTATCTGGCTTGGCGTCTTCAATCACAGATCGGTCCTGAAAAATATCGTTACCCATAATAATAGAATATTCTATTGTTGAGCCTTTACCAATCCTAGATCTAATTCCAATTACTGATCTTACAATTCTACTGGCTTCAACAATACACCCTTCCGCCATCAGGGCATGCTCAAGCGTTGTACCCATAAGTTTCGAAGCCGGAAGTAACCGGGCACGGGTGTAAATAAAATTCTCATTGTCATAAAGATTGAAATCCGGAATCGTATCGGCTAAAGCTAGATTTGCTTCAAAGAAAGATTGTATGGTTCCGATATCAGTCCAATATCCTCCAAATTCATAGCTACAAACTTTTTTTCCGCCTTCAACACATTTCGGAATCAGTTCTTTTCCGAAATCCGTAGCATCGGGATTATCATCAAATAGCTTTTTAAGCATTTCGCTGTTGAAGATATAAATCCCCATTGATGCCAGGTAATCTTTACCCTGTTCTTTATAGACTTCGGGTACTTTCGATTTCCACTTACTCAATTCTTTAGCATCGGGCTTCTCAACAAAATCTTCGATAATTCCTTCTGCGTTGGTCTTCATAATTCCAAAACCGGTAGCATCTTCTGCGGTTACAGGAATTGTTGCTACAGTGAGATCCGCATCATTTTCTTTATGGCGCTCCAGCATTTTTGAGTAATCCATTTGGTAGAGCTGATCACCGGAAAGTATCAGCACATGCTCATGGTCATGGTTCTCCATATGGTGAACCGATTGACGAACCGCATCGGCTGTTCCCTGAAACCAGTCAGTACTGTCAGGAGTTTGCTCAGCGGCAAGGATATCCACAAAACCACTACTGAAGGCGTCAAAGTTATACGTGTTTTTTATGTGACGATTCAGCGAAGCTGAATTGAACTGAGTCAATACATAAATCCTTCGGATATCTGAATTCAGACAGTTAGAAATAGGAATATCAACAAGTCTGTATTTACCACCCACCGGAACAGCTGGTTTTGACCTGTGGTCGGTTAGCGGGAACAATCGTGTTCCTCTTCCTCCACCTAAAATGACTGCGATAACGGACGATCTTTTCATAAATAACCTATTTTCTAGTTAGTGCTTTATACATTTTAATGTATTCCTGAGCTGAATTCTTCCAGGAAAAATCGAGTTTCATGACTTTACTCAAGACTTCAGAATATTGTTTTGAATCTTTATACAAATCAACAGCTCTGCTAATGGCATTTGAAGCAGCCTCCAGGCTAAAGTCTTCAAATGTTATTCCGTAGCCATTTTTTTCAGAGATATCTTTTACCGAATCTTTTAATCCACCAACGGCTCGAACTATGGGAACCGTTCCATAACGCATAGCAAACATTTGATTTAAACCACAAGGCTCAACCCTTGAAGGCATTAATATAAAATCGGAACCTGCGTAAATCTGATGTGCCAGCTTCTCATTATACTCCAACGTAGCATCAAAATATCCAACATGATCACTTTCCATACGGGCAAAAATTTGATGCAATTGAGGGTCACCCGTTCCTAATAATACAAAATTAACTTCCTGATCCGAATACATTACCTGTTTAAATAAATCCGGCAATAAATCTGCCCCTTTCTCCCGAACCAAACGCCCGATAAATGCGATGGTCGGTAATTCAGGATTCAGTCCAAATTCCTTACACAGATAAGTTTTGTTCTCGCTTTTCCCCTTCTTTCGGTTCCTAAAACTGAAGTTATATTCAATGAGGTCATCGGTGTTAGGATCCCAAACTTCGGTATCAATCCCGTTAATAATACCCGTTGATTTTTCCTGCTCTTGCTCAAACAATAGCTCTAGTCCGCTGCTGTTATCAGCCAGTTCCTTCATATAGTTTTCAGAGACGGTCGTGATTTGCCAGGATGATTTCAGCCCGGCCGCCAGGGAATTCATTCTTCCGTCCCAATCTAACAATCCAAGATTATTAATATTGAATGCAGGTAATAACTTATAGCTGTCAAGGTCGTGTTCGCCATGATATTCTGCATTATGAACGGTTATTACAGTAGGAATATCCGCCATATCACGATAGCGGTTACATTCGGATAGCATAAAAGGCACCAAGCCCGTGTGGTGATCATGACAGTGAACCAGCTCAGGTTTTTCGTCCCGACTTTTAATCCACTCCAGGCTGGCAATCTGAAAACTCACAAAGCGTTCCAGCTCGTCCCAGTAGCCTCGACCTGACCATGGGTCTATATAAATACCCGGGCGATCAAATCTCCCAGGTATATCAATCACATAGAAAGGGAATCCAAGTTTATCTTCCTTCATTTTCAATACTAAAAAGCGAACCTGCTCTGAAGCCATCGAAAAAGCACTTTCAAATACCGTTTCATAGTCCTGAGAACCTATCCAATGGTTGTCATACTTTGGGATCACCACTTCACAATGATGATCAAGCTGATTTAAATACTTTGGAAGTGAACCAACGACATCCGCAAGGCCTCCGGCTTTTGCGGCCGGGTAACATTCAGCACTTAAGTGAATAATGTGCATCTTTTTAGTAACCTATTTCCCTTTCACTCGTTATGATTTATTATAATGGGAAATAAGAAATCTTTGGGCATCTTGCAAAGTAAATTGCTACTTGAAATAAATTCGGGAGTTAAAAATATTCTGTAATTATAAAGAATACTTTTCGACTAATTAAGCAAGTGCCACTTTTACACTATTTGAAATTAAGCCAACAACCATACATTAGAGGATAGGATACACCATGGCAGTTATTGAGGTTAAAGACATCTATAAATCCTTTGGAAAAACCAAAGCGGTGAATGGAGTCAGTTTTGATGTAAACGAAGGCCGGATTTTCGGTTTACTTGGACCAAATGGAGCCGGGAAAACCACCACCATCCGAATGATAAACTTCATTCTTACACCTGATTCCGGAGAAGTCACCATAAACGGATTGGTTGCAAGTCCTGAAACCCAGCGCATGATTGGCTATATGCCGGAAGAGCGTGGACTATATAAAAAAATGAAAGTCTTTGACCAGCTGATGTATCTGACACAGCTTAAGGGAATGGATGCCGGTGCTGCCAAAAAATCAATTGAGTACTGGTTAGAGCGTTTTGACGCAGCCGATTGGAAAAAGCGGGAAATTAATGAGCTTTCTAAAGGTCAGTCTCAGAAAATACAGTTTATAGCCACCATCGCTCACAATCCGGATATCTATATATTTGATGAGCCTTTCAGTGGACTTGATCCCATCAACAGCGAAACGCTTAAAGAGATTATCATTGAGTTACGGGAACAAGGAAAGACCATCCTGTTTTCCACGCATCGCATGGAACAGGTAGAGCAAATGTGTGATGACATCTGCCTCTTCAATCAGGGTGAAGCCGTACTCACCGGGAACCTCCGGCATATCAAATCATCGTTCGGTGAGAACACCATTAACCTTGAATTTGAAGGTGACGGATCTTTTCTGGATAAACTGGAGAACGTCCGCATCAACAATCGTTCTACAAATTTTGCTGAAATCAGAGTACTGAACGGGCAAAGCATGCAGGACATTCTGAAGCTTGCGATGGAGCACGCTGAGATTCATAAGTTTGAGCGCATCGAGCCTTCACTAAACGAAATTTTTATCTCCACAGTCGGAGAAGACAACATCAAAAAAGCGGAGATTAAGTAATTATGAGTTTGCATAAAGTTTGGCTGGTATTAAAAAGAGAATACCTCACTCGTGTTAAAAGTAAATCATTTATCATCATCACTGCTCTTACTCCCCTGGCTTTTGTAGCGTTTATCGGGATTGTAGTGTTCATCAGTATTTCAGAATCAGAAGTAGAAAAGCGAATTGGGATTTTGGATCAAACCAATGTTTTGGTTGAACGCTTAACTGAAATTAATGAAACACGATACTTCGATGTCAGCGATATCCCTGAAGATACCCTGAGAAGTCAGGTTTTGAGTGGGGATTTGGACGGCTTCATCGTGTTATCCGATTCGGTGATTATGCATGCTAAAAGTCCTACACTGGTACATGGCGGAAGTGGAGGAATTGCTTTTCTTTCCGGTGTTCGTTCTGATTTGCGTGATGCCGTTCGGGAAGAGCGTCTTTCAAGAGAAAATGTATCCGATGAAATTCGTGATATTTTTGAAACAAGAACCGGTTTAGAAGCTGTTAAGCTCACCGAAGAGGGCGAGTCAGAAGACAACACCATCTTTGCTTCGGCATTAGGTTTCATATTAGGGTTGATGATATTCTTTGGGATATTCTTCTACGGAGCCTTATTGATGAGAAGCGTTATCGAAGAGAAAACCAACCGGGTACTCGAAGTGATCGCTTCTTCCGTTAAACCCATCGAGCTAATGTTTGGTAAGCTATTCGGAGTGCTCTCTATGGCTCTTACACAGTTTGTTATTTGGATTCTATTCTATACCGGGATTTCCATTGCTGCAGCACCGGTTGCCGGTATGATTATGCAAGCGCAGATGAGTAACCTGCCTGAAGGAGCAACCGAAGCAGCTGCTTCTTCTTTTGATCCTTCTACGCTTGAAAATATGGTAATCGACCCCTCCGTATTTGCTTACTTTATCCTCTTCTTCTTTTTAGGATTTATGATATACAGCGCACTCTTTGCTGCCATCGGGGCTGCCGTTGATAATGAGCAGGATTCCCAGCAGTTCATGCCCATTGTAGGCTTACCGATTTTTGTTGCCTACTTCCTGAATACGAAAGTGATGCAGGCGCCGGATTCCGGATTGTCTACGTTCATATCCATTTTCCCGCTCACCTCTCCTATCAATATGATTTCGAGAATTGCATCCACCTCTGTTCCAGCCTGGCAGATCATTACCTCTATCCTGCTCATGATCTTAACCTTCTTTGGCATCATGTGGCTGGCTGCTAAAATTTACCGCGTCGGTATTTTAATGTACGGCAAGAAGCCGACCTTCAAAGATCTTGCTAAGTGGATCAGGCAGAGCTAAAAGAAACATGAACAACATCTTTTCATTTCTAAGGGACGGGCTAACTACTCGTCCCTTTTTTTCTGGTCATTCCTGCGCATGCAGGAATCTGGATGCTTGCTTTTAACTTCTACGCCTTTTCTAACATCCAGATCCCAGCCTTCGCTGCGGGATGACACCTGAACTTATTTGTGTAATCTATACCATTCCAACCCCGACATTCCTGTGCAGGCAGGAATCTAGATGCTCGTTTTTAACTTCTACGCCTTTTCTAACATCCAGATCCCGGCCTTCGCTGCGGGATGACACCTGAACTTATTTGTGTAATCTATACCATTCCAACCCCGTCATTCCTGCGCAGGCAGGAATCTGGATGCCTGCCTTCAACCTCTATATCCTTTCCTGCACCAAGATCCCGGCTTTCACTGCGTGATGACACCTGGACTAATTTGTGTAATCCATATCACTACAACCCCGTCATTCCTGCGCAGGCAGGAATCTGGATGCCTGCCTTCAACCTCTATATCCTTTCCTGCACCAAGATCCCGGCTTTCACTGCG
>NZMW01000014.1 GCA_002694685.1 Balneola sp. | reverse complement strand
TGAAGAGCTGTCTTTAAGGTCGGCTTCTATATCGCTGATCTCGTCTTCTACTTCATTTAGCTGATCTTTGGCATCAGCAATAAATTCTTTTTTTGTCTGCTCAATGTTATTGGCGGTAGTCTCCATAGTGCTCTCAGCTTCTTGCTGTGAACTACCTGAACATCCGGCAAACATTAAAAATGTAGCTGTCAGTACTAGTACAATCGCGTTCTTAATCATGTCTTGTTAATAATTTATTAGTGGTTGTATCCCTTCATAGTTTAAATACTGCCACATGTTCCGCGACTGACTCTCCTGTATAAAATTTATTTAGATTTATTCTACATAAGCTTTGACATGGCCTAAAACTCTTCTTAACTTAGAATTGATCTAAATAAACATAACAATCAAAAACACACCCTATATCCACGAAATGAAGATTAGCAAACTATTTGCCCTCGCATTCACTGTCCTATTCATGATCTCTTGTGATTCGAGTGACAAAACTGAAATCGATGTTCCTTCCACCTATGAATTCACCAGAAATAGCGAAAGCACTGTCTCATTTACGGGGCAAACAACCCGAATTCTAATGGCTTCTGAATTAGTAAGTGCCATGATGGATTTTGACAATTCTACCGAAGAGCTGCTTCTCCAAATGTACCGCAATCAGGATGCGAACGGAGGGGATGTAGATCCTTATTCCAATGCTGAATTAAATTCAGCAACTAAAAACGTTAAAAGCAAAGTTGCTGCTTCTACTGACTACTTTTCATCAAATACCGCTGTTAGTGCGGAGCTCAAAAATCAGTTTGAAGTCTGGATAAGCAATCAGATTGAGGAAGTTTTCCCAAATGAAAACACCGTTGCAGCTCCTGGTCAGCCGGGACAAATCGCTGACGGTTCCTCTACTCGCTATGTAAATGGAAAAGGTTTTGAGTACAACCAGCTCGCCGGAAAAAGCCTAATCGGTGCTTTAATGACGGATCAAATATTGAACAATTACCTGAGTACATCTGTCCTTGATGCAGGTACAAACCGAGAAGACAATACAAATGGCACCCTGGCTGACGGCTCAAATTATACTAATATGGAGCACAAATGGGATGAAGCCTATGGATATTTATTTGGACTTTCCAGCGACCCTTCTGATCCGCTTGCAACTTTGGGAGAAGATGATTTCTTAAACAAGTATTTGGGCCGTGTTGAAGGAGATGAAGACTTTGCTGGTATTGCTGAAGAAATTTTTGACGCTTTCAAACTTGGCCGGGCTGCAATCGTTGCGGGAGAATATGATGTCCGTGATGAACAAGCCCAGATAATCCGTGAAAAGCTCTCCATAGTAATAGCAGTTAGAGCCGTTTATTATTTACAATCTGCTAAAAATGTACTTGGTCAAGCTACACCTGATTACGGCGCAGCATTTCATGACCTATCCGAAGCTTATGGTTTCATCTTTAGCCTGCAGTTTACACGAGTTCCAAATTCAAGCAGTCCTTACCTCACCAAAACTGATGTTGACGGATTTCTTTCTCAGCTTGAGGCCGGAAATGGACTTTGGGATGTAACTCCTGAAACTTTGGATAATATTACGAATGATATTGCCTCTAAATTTGATTTCACTATTGAAGAAGCTGCTAACTAAAAACACATTTTAATTTACAGCTGGCAACATAATTCCGTTGCCAGCTTTTTTATTTAACCGATCTCACTATGTACAGAATAGCAATCATATTTTTAACTGCTTTAGTCATCTCTGGGTGTACAAATAATGGTCCTTCTGGCCCTGATGTGGATGATTTTGACCGCGAAGCGATACTAGTAAATTGGGCTGACAATATTATCATCCCCTCCTTTTCAAATTTAGCTGAGTCAACGGCATCCTTAAAAACAGATGCAGAATTATTTACTGAAAATCCTTCCCCACAGACGCTCGCTGATCTTAGAAGTTCATGGGAAAATGCATACCTAGGTTTTCAGCACGTTTCCATGTTTCAAATTAACAAAGCAATGGAAATTAGGTATCGGGATAACCTAAATATTTACCCGACTGACACCACGGAGATCAAAGAAAACATACAAACAGGAAGCTATAATTTGGCTTTACCTTCATTGAATAACAGCCAGGGTTTCCCGGCATTAGACTATTTATTGAACGGACTTGGTGACAATAACACCGAAATCCTCAGCTACTATACGACCAACCCCAATGCTGAAAACTACCAGACGTATTTAGTTGATCTCACTTCTCGAATTGATGTACTTACTAACGAAGTTTTGGCAAACTGGAATTCAGGTTATCGTGACGATTTTGTCAGCAATTCAGGAAATGGTGCTAACTCCTCCCTCGATATGATGGTGAACGACTACATTTACTATTACGAAAAACACCTTCGAGCAGGGAAAATCGGAATTCCGGCCGGAGTATTTTCTGGAAATAGTTTAAATGGCCATGTAGAAGCTTACTACAGCGACTCATTCTCTAAAGAACTTTTCACTACCGCTTTGAATGCTTCTCAGGACTTTTTTAATGGCAATTATTTTGAAGGGAATTCATCCGGAGAAAGCCTTAATTCATACCTCACTTACTTAAATGTTACAAGAGATGGGGAAAGTTTAGCTACGGTTATCAATAATCAATTTGATGCTGCGAGGGATGAGGCTGAAGGACTTAATGAAAACCTGGCTATGCAGGTTGAAGCCGACAACAGCAAGATGCTTGCCACCTATGACATGCTGCAAATGAATGTAGTTTACATGAAAGTGGATATGCTTCAGGCCTTGAATATTAATGTAGATTACGTTGACGCAGACGGCGATTAAAGCGTGAAATCCAGCACCATTGCCTCATATCTAAACACCCAAACTAACGCAGCTCCATTAGCTGTTTTCAGGATTCTTTTTGGTCTCTTGATGCTGATTAGTATCATCCGTTTTGCAGCAAATGGCTGGGTTGAAAAGCTATACATAGAACCTGATTTTTTCTTTTCCTATTACGGATTTGAATGGGTTCAGCCTTTGGGAGAGTGGACGTATCTGATATTTATCGTTTGTGGATTATCGGCTGCTTTTGTTTCCATCGGTTTTAAATACCGGATATCCATCATCACCTTTTTCCTGAGCTTTACCTATATCGAGCTCATGGATAAAACCACCTACCTCAACCACTATTACTTCATCAGCATACTTAGCTTTCTGATGATTTTTCTCCCCACTCACTCCTACTTTTCTGTTGATGCATGGAAAAACGAAACACTCAGAGCTCAGCAAATTCCAAAATGGTCTATTGACTCTATTAAGTTTCTACTCTTCATCGTTTACTTTTATGCGGGTTTAGCAAAGCTAAATTCTGACTGGCTAATTGAAGCAATGCCTTTACAGATTTGGCTTACCGCTAAATATTCTATTCCGCTACTTGGAGACTTGCTTCAACAAACCTGGGCTCATTACGCTTTCTCGTGGGCCGGAGCTTTATATGATTTAACGATTCCTTTTTTATTATTGATTCGGAAAACACGTGCTTTTGCTTTCTTTCTGGTGGTCGTCTTTCACATTTTAACCCGTGTACTATTTCCTATCGGGATGTTTCCTTACATCATGATTGTGAGTACTCTGATATTCTTTGATTCGGGCTTTCATAACAAAATACTTTCCACGGTTTCTAAATGGTTCAACATCAGCAAATCGATCTTTGATAATGGTCTGGATTATTCGTTTCCAAAAGCCTGGATTCGCAAAGCATCTTTGATCACAGTCTCTGCCTTTTTTGTGATTCAGTTATTGTTTCCTTTTCGATATATGCTTTATCCTGGAGAACTTTTTTGGACGGAAGAGGGCTATCGTTTTTCATGGCGGGTCATGCTTATGGAAAAAGCCGGATACACGAATTTCAAAGTTAAAGATCCTGATTCCGGGAATAGTTTCTACATAGATAACATGCAGTTCCTGACTCGCTTTCAGGAAAAACAGATGTCGACCCAGCCGGACTTCATACTCGAATACGCTCATTTTCTGGAAGACCACTATCAAAGAAAAGGAATAGAAGATCCCGAAATTTATGTTGATAGCTACGTCGCCCTCAACGGCAGATCAAGCCGGCGATATGTCAACCCAGACGTTGACTTGAGCGAAATTGAACCTTCACTAAAACACCGAACCTGGTTACTACCTTTTAACGATGAGATTAAAGGACTTTAGTCTGTTCCTATTTTTTGTTTTGATTGCAACCCCTTGCTGGGCCCAAATAACATTTTCCGGCTACATCACAGAGAAGGGAACCGGGGAACCTATCGAAGGAGTAGATATTTATAATAACGCCGCTGGCAAATCTTATGTGACCGATGAGAATGGATACTTTGAAATCAATGATCTGCCCTATGGCAACCTTGACCTCTTTTTCTTTAAGCTCGGGTACGAAATTATAAACCGCCGATTTGTTCCCGGATCCAATAACGCGAAAGTTCGGGTTGAACTTGAAAAGCTTTCCAGGGAAATGTCAGAAGTTGCTGTTATTGACCAAAGAGACAAAATATTTGCTATCAAGAGGCTTCGCGAAGTGGAAGGCACCTCCATTTTTGCCGGTAAGAAAAATGAAGTTATCTCGCTTGACCAAATGGTCGTTAACACCTCTTCAAATAATCCACGGCAAATATATTCTCAGGTTTCAGGGTTGAATATCTTTGAATCCAATGATGCGGGACTTCAGCTAAATATTGGCGGACGTGGTTTAGACCCAAACCGTTCATCAAACTTCAATATCCGTCAAAATGGCTACGACATCAGCGCTGACGTTTTGGGTTATCCGGAAAGCTACTACACTCCACCCGCAGAAGGGTTAAATGAAATTCAGGTGATTCGGGGGGCAGCCTCTCTGCAGTACGGAACTCAGTTTGGCGGTCTCGTCAATTTCAAAATGAAGAAACCAGTCAAAGACCGAAATATTGAAGTTTTAAGCAGACAATCGGTTGGCTCAAATGCGCTTTTCACCTCATTTAACAGCCTAAGCGGCACAACAGGAAAAGTTGGCTACTACGGATTTTATAACTACAAATCGGGGGACGGATTTCGACCCAATTCCGGCTTTGAATCAGACAACGTCTATTTATACACCGACTATCAAATTAGTGATAAAACTACGTTAGCTCTCGATTTCACCTATCTGAATTACACAGCTCAGCAGCCCGGCGGTTTAACCGATACTCAGTTTTACACGGATCCAACCTTCAGCAATCGTTCAAGGAACTGGTTCGAGGTTGACTGGAAACTGGCTTCCCTCAATTTCGAGCATGAATTTTCATTTAAAACGAAACTCAGTGTTTTGGTTTATGGACTGAATGCATCACGTAAATCTGTAGGCTTCCGAACCAATCGGGTTTCTCAGCAGGATGATGTAAGTGCACCTCGTGATTTGATACTTGGTGATTTCAATAATTGGGGGACTGAAGTCAGGCTTTTAAATCGTTATAAAATTGGCACCAAAAATGCTGTATTCCTGATTGGCTCTAAATGGTATCAGTCTAAGAATACTTCCATTCAAGGCCCCGGGTCAGCAAGTTCAGGAGCAGATTTCACCTTAGCCGATGAACAATTCCCGAACTACCCTAATCAATCCGACTTCACCTTTCCAAACAAAAATCTGGCTCTCTTTGGTGAAAACATCTTCTACCTGCAAGATAACTTTTCCATCACTCCCGGCTTCCGTTTTGAATACATAAACACACAAAGTGAGGGGAGTTTCAAGCGAGTCAATTTTGACCTTGCAGGCAATCCTATCCAAAACCAAACCTTTGAAGATGACCGTGATTTTGAACGTAACTTCATCTTGTTAGGAACGGGATTGAGTTACCTCCCCTCATCTACCACTGAGTTTTATGGCAACTTCTCGCAGAACTACCGGTCTGTCACTTTCAATGATATCCGCATTGTAAACCCAACTTTTCAGGTCGACCCAAACATTACAGATGAAAGCGGATTCACCAGCGATTTTGGAATTAGAGGCCGAATTGGTGAAGCTGTCTCTTATGATTTAGGAGGTTTTGGATTGCTGTATAACAACCGAATTGGAGAAGTGTTAAGAGCCGAAACCATAGTAAATGCGGACGGCAACGAGGAAGAAACCGGACGAGTAGTTCGCTACAGAGGAAACATTGGGCAAGCATTTATGTACGGTATCGAAAGTCTTTTTGAGCTAAACCTTTTCCCTCTTTTTGGAGAAGATAAACAAGATCTAAAACTAACCGTGTTCGCCAATACTGCTTTAACAAACTCTAAATATATGGACTCCAAAATTCCTGGTGTTGAAGGAAATGAAGTAGAATTTGTCCCCTTACTCAACTTCAAAACTGGGTTCAATTTTGGCTATAAAGATCTGCTGGGCTCCATACAGTATACCTATGTCTCAGATCAGTACACAGATGCCTCAAATGCAGAACAAAATGCTCGGGACAACCAAAGTGGCATTCGGGGAACCATTCCTGCTTACGATGTTCTCGACCTCTCTCTGTCTTGGTCTTATAAAAATTTATCTCTTGAAACCGGTATCAATAACGTGCTTGATTCCTGGTATTTTACCCGACGGGCAACCGGTTACCCCGGACCAGGAATCATCCCATCTCCCCCCCGAACATTTTATGCAACCCTTCAATTTAGAATCGGGAACTGATATCCTGTTGCCGGCCTGATTTCCAATTCACCGGATTCATTTCAATGTATTGCCGGATATTTTGTAATGATTTTTCATTACGGATGATGTGATCATAAAAACGAGATTGCCATGCAAATTCATAATTTTTTTGATTGCACCAGCGTGTAACCGCACCCTTGTATTGATTGCATATAACCGATAATGATTTCGATATTGGTTTACCAAATTCCCGACGATGATGTAGAATCACGCCATGGCGCGATTCTACATCATCGTTTTTGGATATATAAATACCATTTTCATCGGGGATAATTTGGATGATTCCGTGGACATGATTTGGCATTACCACGAATGCATCCAATTTCACATTGTCAAAATGAACGGGAATCTGATTCCAAAAATACCATGCTGCACATCCCTGTTCAGATAACCCTGTTACCCCATCCCGAATCTCCCCAAAATAATGATTCCGGTTTTTGGTACAGATCGTGATAAAATAAAACGCCGGGAACCGGTAATCCCAGCCATTCAACCGAATCGATTTTCTCCAATATTCCATGCCCATTAATTCTACTCAATTCAACAGCAAGAGCAATTTCAAACCTATTCCTTACAAATTATTTCGTGGGAGCCTTATCATATTTCCTTATCTTAAATCAAAAATTTTATAACTATACCTTCTCCGCAAATTTTATGAAATACCTCGTCACTGCTCTCGTACTTTTTATTTTTACTTCATGCACCTCTACTCCCGAAAAAACCCCCTATAACCCTGAAGCCGATACCTTGAAATACGCTCAGGAAGTTCACCTTCAGAATGTTCAACAGCTAACTTTTGGTAGTGATAATGCAGAGGCTTATTGGAGTTACGATAGTGAAAAATTGATTTTTCAATCCAATAATCCTGAGTGGGGTGTTGGTTGTGATCAGATTTTCTATATGGATATTTCTGAAAAAGAACCCGGCTTTGAGCCACCTATGATAAGTACCGGAAATGGCCGAACCACTTGTGCTTACTTCCTGCCTGGAGATTCTACTTTTGTTTACTCCTCCACACATGCCAATAATGTTGAATGCCCCGAAGCTCCAACTCCGGGAGCTTCTGGTGCCTACGTTTGGCCTATATATGAAGGCTACGATATCTATAAAGCTGATATGAATGGAAATATTATTGCTAAACTAACCGATACTCCCGGCTATGATGCCGAACCTACCGTATCTCCAAAAGGTGATAAAATTGTATTCACATCTACCCGAACAGGAGATCTTGAATTATTTATCATGGATACTGATGGCTCAAATGTCATTCAGATAACAGACGGACTTGGTTATGATGGCGGAGCGTTCTTTTCTCCGGATGGAACTCAACTCATATTCCGTGCTTCAAGACCGGAAACTCAGGAGGAAATCACCAAGTACAAATCTCTCTTAGAAGATGGTTTAGTAGAGCCTACTAACATGGAGTTGTTTATTGTGAATGTAGATGGAACCGGACTTCGACAAATTACAGATTTAGGAAACGCGAACTGGGCTCCCTACTTCCATCCTTCCGGAGAAAAAATTGTATTCTCATCAAACCACCAATCACAGCGGGGGTTTCCATTTAATATATTCATGATTAATGTAGATGGAACCGGACTTAAACAGGTCACCTTTGATGAAACATTTGACTCCTTCCCAATGTTTTCGCCGGATGGTGAAAAAATCGTGTTTTCATCTAACCGCAATAACGGTGGCGACCGCTCAACCAACGTGTTTGTTGCCGACTGGGTAGATTAGCCACTAACTACATACTTTTTTCTAAAGCCTGATTCTGATTTGAGTCGGGCTTTTTTCTTTGATAATAGCCCGTGATTAGTTACTATTTAGTAACCCCTGAATGATAGCGGGTACTTATGGTTCAAAAACTCAAAATAGCCTCTCTTCTTTTACTTGGGCTTCTGCCTCTTCTGAGTTGCTCAACCTCCAAAGAACTGCCCAGCCGAACTGAGTTTAAATTCACCTATCAGGATATCCCATTTGAAATTATTAGTATATCTGCCCCTACCGGTGAGGGCTACAACTATTTGGTGCAGTTAGTGCAGAACGAGTCTGTTTTTCGTTCAATGGATACCAATCAGGATGGATACATAGATTTGGTTCAATACGGAGAGTTTTCTTTAGAGGAAGCAAATGAAATCTATATTTATGGCATCCAAGAGGCCATGAACCAGCAAAAATTTAAAGCCCGAAATTCACAAAGGATATTCACTTTCGAAGACGATACCGCAAAATACACTCTTCAGACTTTTGGCAATTATAAAGATCTGCTCTACAACGAGTTTACAATTCTCCACTTTGAAACCGGACTCGAAGAAGTTTTTCAAGACCGTGATGCTGACGGTGATTTAGACACCGTCATTAACAGTGAACGCATCATCAGCGAAGTTCAAGAGACCTATCATCGAATAGTAGAGATCGGAAAAGAAGAAAAGAGGATCGAAATAATGTACGAGAAGACCGTAGTGCTCATCAAAAAACAAGAAAGGCCCTCCTAATTACTAGCGTCTTTTAATTCGGCTAATACCGTTGGTTTTACTTATACTCCCACCTGTTACTTTTATTCAACAAAGCCACTTATGAAGCTATCACTTTCCAATATTTCAAAAACGTACAAAAACGGGGTTAAAGCACTCGACGATGTTTCCATCGAAATCGAGTCAGGCATGTTTGGGCTACTCGGTCCAAACGGCGCCGGTAAATCCACCTTAATGAGAACCATCGCTACTTTGCAGGCTCCGGATACAGGCTCTGCTTTCTTAGATGATATTGACATCCTGAATGACAAAAATAGTCTCCGGAAAGTATTGGGATATTTGCCACAATCATTCGGAGTTTATCCGAACATGTCGGCCGAAGATCTGCTTCATTATTTTGCCCGTTTGAAGGGAATTGCAGACAAGAGTGAGAGAAATCAGATGGTGGATACAGCTCTTGAGGTTACTAACCTTATGGAAGTGAGACGAAAAAGTGTGGCCGGTTATTCCGGGGGAATGAAACAGCGCTTTGGGATTGCCCAACTCCTACTCAACGACCCTAAATTGATTATTGTAGATGAGCCTACCGCAGGACTTGATCCTTCAGAGCGCCATCGCTTTTTGAATGTACTTCGTGAAATTGGAACCAACCACATCGTGATTTTCTCCACCCATATTGTAGATGACGTGAAAGAGCTTTGCACCGACATGTCCATTATGAACGGGGGGAGAATCCTGAGTCACCACACGCCAAAAGAGGCAGTCAAAACTCTGGAAGGGAAGATCTGGACGAAAACAATCGAGCGGGATGATCTTGAAGCTAATGAAGCCACTTATAACATCATTTCTTCTAACTTCAATCAAGACAATACACTGAACATTCGGGTTTTAAACGACCAAAAACCGGATGACACTTTTGAGGCTAAAAGCCCCGAACTCGAAGACGTCTATTTCGTGACGCTTCGTGAAGATGAATCCGTTGTTTCAGAATAAGCCCTAAGCCCGATTACTATGTTCTTTACTATCTTTTCATTTGAGATTCGTTATTGGCTTCGCAAGCCATCTTTCTATGTCTATTCCGGCATCATGTTCTTGCTGTCATTATTTATCATGATAAGTGCAGCCGGACTTTTTGAAAGTCTTACGGTAAGCATGAATTCCCTCACTAAAGTGAATTCAGCCCTAGCTATTAATGGCATTTTAGGTGAAATGTCGGTGATCGTCTATTTCTTCCTGCCCGCTATTGTAGGCGGTACCATTTATCGGGATTACGATAGCGAGATGCATTCCGTTCTATATTCCTATCCGTTTAAAAAATGGGAATATCTACTCGCTAAATTTGCTTCCGGCCTCACTATTATCACGCTTGTTGTAGTAGCTTCAGCTTTGGGTATTCTTATCGGTTCAGTTTTTCCGGGCACCAATCCTGACTTGCTTGGACCTTTTGATATTGTGAATTACATACAGCCTTTTCTGTACTACATTATCCCGAACATGATCTTTTTCGGGGCTATTGTGTTTGCGGTGGTTACCTTCACACGTAACATCAATGTGGGTTTTATTACCATCCTGGCTCTTTTCCTTATCCAAATATTCGCCCAGAATTTAACTCAGGATTTAGACAACAAAATGCTGGCAGCCTTGCTTGATCCCTACGGAATGCAGGCCAACATGTATTATGCCGAATACTGGACCGTTTTTGAACAGAATGTCAATCCACTCCCTTGGGGTGAAATCATACTCTATAACCGCCTAATCTGGACCGGACTTGGGATTGCCATCTTTTCGCTGGTCTATTTCAAATTCAGTTTTAATCAAGAAGCATTTTCCTTCAACTTTTTCAAAAAGAATACTCCTGAAAGAGTTACCAAGAAAAACTTTGGCAGCATCCTTACGGTAACATTGCCTAAGGTGAATTTTGATTTTTCATGGATTCAGAACCTGAAATTAGCCTGGACGCTTTCAAACGTCGACCTCAAATATATTGTAAAAGGATGGGCGTTCATCATCATCTCCCTTGTGGGATTACTGATCTCGTTAAGTGTGATTTTACTGGGAGCTGAAATTTTTGGAACCGACACTCTCCCCGTCACCTGGCAAATGCTGCAGCTGCCGGGAACCTTTTTTAGCCTGTTCATCAACATCCTGACATTCCTTTACGCCGGAATGCTGATTCACAGGAGCCGGACAACCAACATGGACCAACTTGTTCATGTAACGGCAACGCCAAACTGGACCATTTTGCTTTCAAAGTTATTCGCTTTGATCAAGATGCAGATGATTCTGCTTTCTATCATCATGGTTGCAGGTGTTGGAGTACAGTTATTTAACGGATACTACAATATTGAAATTGGACTTTACCTGTTCGATCTCTACGCCATCACGCTGATACATGTCGTTATTTGGGGATTGCTCGCAGTGCTCTTTCACTCATTCTTTAAAAATTACTACATCGGATTTATTCTGCTTCTGCTTATCTCGATTGGGATTTCTTTCCTTGGCTCTATTGGCGTTGAGCAGGATGTCTTCCAATTCAATCAGGCTCCCGGAACTCCTTATTCTGACATGAATGGCTACGGGCATTTCCTGACTGAATATTACGTTTATAAAACGTACTGGCTGATGTTGGGAATTGCATTCTATGTACTCTCAATTATCTTGTTCCGACGAGGATTGCCGGGAAGTATCAAAGAGCGATTGCAAAATGCGAAGCGTGAATTCACCCCTGCTTTGAAAATAGTATTCTCTCTTTCACTTATAGCCTTTTTGGCAATCGGAAGCTGGATTTACTACGTGGATAATATCAAATACGAACGGCTTTCTTCCAAAGAACGAGAACAGCGAGCAGCTCAATGGGAGAAAAATTACGGGAAGTACAAAGACATCCCACAGCCCCGTATTACCTCATCCACCATCAATCTTGACATTTTTCCCGAAACAAGGGATTTCCAGGTTGCCGGTACATACATCCTGAAAAATAAAACGAATGTGCCTATCGACTCTATTCATATAGATCATAATAACTCTATAAGCTCATTCGGCTTTAGCAGACCGTTTGAATTGGTAATGGAAGACGATTCCATGAACTATCACATCTACGAGCTGGCTGAGCCACTTGTGCCCGGCGATACTTTGCTATTTACCTTCGCGATTTCAAATAAACCCAATGAAATCCTAAGAAATAATTCACCGATCCGTGAAAATGGGACTTTCATTAACAACACCATTTTTCCACGAATAGGATATCAAGAATCCGGTGAGCTATCCGGAAAAGATGCCCGTGAACGATATGACCTTCCACCTAAAGACCGCATGGCTCCTCCTACCGACAGCGTCGCACGGATGAATAACTACATCTCCAACGATGCAGACTGGATCGAGTTTGAAACCACCATTAGCACGAGTCCCGAACAAATTGCCATTGCTCCCGGATATCTACAAGAAGAGTGGGAAGAAGATGGCCGGCGTTATTTCCATTATAAAATGGATAGCACCATGATCAACTTTTACTCTTTCATTTCTGCTGAATTTGAAGTTGTGAAAGATACCTGGAATGATGTAGCTCTTGAGATCTACTACCACAAGGGGCACGAGTACAATCTGGACTATATGATGGAGGGGATTAAGAAGTCCCTGGATTATTATACAGAGGAATACAGCCCATACCAGCATCAGCAGGTACGCATTATTGAGTTTCCAAGAACAGGCGGAAGCTTCGCCCAATCTTTTGCGAATACCATTCCATATTCAGAAGCCATTGGCTTTATTGCTGAAGTTGATACTACCAATGATGAAGGCGTAAACTACCCCTTCAGTATCACCGCTCATGAAGTGGCTCACCAGTGGTGGGCACATCAGGTTATTGGGGCAAATGTACAGGGAGCCACCATGCTTTCTGAAAGTTTATCTGAATACAGCTCCCTTAAAGTTCTGGAGAAAGAACATGGGGTAAATCAGATGAGAACCTTCCTCAAAGATGCTCTCGACAGCTACCTGACAGGCCGGACTTTAGAGTCTCAAAAAGAACTTCCTCTCATTTATAATGAGAATCAGCAGTACATTCATTATAACAAAGGGTCTCTCGTTTTTTATGCACTGAGTGATTATATCGGGGAAGACAACCTGAATGCAGCCCTTAGCAGTTTCATCGATGAAGTGGCTTATCAGGAACCTCCTTACACCACATCGCTTGAACTACTTGGTTACCTGAAAGACGCTACACCTGATTCACTTCAGTATCTGATCAAAGATATGTTTGAGACTATTACTCTTTATGATAATCGTGTTGGAGACGCTACATATTCAGAGATAGATAGCAGCACGTATGAAGTGAACCTTACCCTTCAGGTTTCCAAATATCGAACCGGTGAGACCGGAAAGAGAACCTATAAAAATGAGGCGGGAGATAGTCTGGCAATAGAAATCGAAGACCGTCGACTTCCTGTTCAGTCTTTGCCGCTGCAGGACTGGGTTGATGTAGGCGTGTTCGGCACGGATTCAACCGGTCAAGAAACGGTGCTCTATTTCAAGAAGCATAAATTTACTGAAATCCTGAATGAGCTTACCATTACGGTTGATCAAGAACCAACTTCTGCAGGAATTGATCCTTATAACAAGCTCATTGATACCATTTCGAATGACAACAGGCGCCCCCCGACAAGAGAGGATTAAAATTCGTAAGGTTTTTCCTGCCAATGTTGTCTAACTGATTAAACTGGCAGCCATGAAAATATTCTTATCGCTTTTACTTTTCCTTTCCGCCTCGGTTATTACGGGACCTAAGGTTCATAACTTCAGCCTGAAGAACCTTGAAAATAGAACCACTTTTTACGAAGATCTTAAAGGGGAAAAGTTAACTGTTATTGATTTTTGGGCAACCTGGTGTAAACCCTGTATAAAATCCATTCCCAAGTTTGTAGAGATGAATGAGAAGCTGGCACCTAAAGGAGTCAGTTTTATTGGGATAAGTGTTGATGGCCCCCGAAACTTATCTAAGGTAAAGCCCTTCGCTAAATCACTTGGAATAGATTACCCGGTACTTTTGGATACTGATAACAGCCTCATGGCAAGGCTCAGAGTGCAAGCCGTTCCAACCCTGCTCATCGTAAATAGCGACGATGAAGTCGTTTATTTTCATGAGGGGTATTCACCCGGAGAAGAAAAGATGATTGAAGCTGAAATCACTAAACTTCTTGAAGAGTGATTGCTCGCTTACTGCTCATATCAACCGTACTGTCCGTTTTTGCTTCAGGCCAAGCCTTGGCCCAGCTTTATGGAACCAACACCTTTGAATTTCAATACGGCAACCTTCCGTATGAAGAAAACACAGACTTAACAACTTCATACGATCAGCTCAATCTATACTATGATCAGGGAAGCATTAGTTTATATGGACGCTTTGAGCATTTTCTAACTCCCTTTAATGATCGAAACTACTTTTACCTCACACAGAAGCGACTTCAATATGAAGATGATGTTTTCAAGGTAAGAGTCGGTAATTTTTATGAAACCATTGGGCGCGGACTCCTGCTTCGGAGTTACGAAATACCGGGCTCTGTTTACGAAGACAATTTTTACCGAACCCGCTATGCTTTTAATCGTGATTTAGAAGGCGTGGCCGTTGACTTTAAAAATGATTGGGTTGAAGCTACAGTGCTTCGCTCCCGTCCGCTCTTTAATCCTCTTCCACCAAACTTTAAACCGGACAGTACTCGTAGGCCTGATTTAGTTGAAGCCGTTGAATCCAATTTCTATCTCACGGACGACCTAAGTATAGGCGGTGCTTTTATGCGAAGCCAAGCAGATGGAACCAACGAATACCGCGAACTGGCTTCTCTGATGTACACCTACAACCTACCTCTTGATATTCAGATATATGGCGAATATGCATTCGATACAGATGCTTCTTTATTCGCCTTTAACAGCAGTGATTCTTACGCACTTTACTCCGGCCTTAATTACTTCTATGATTCTTTTGGGTTGAGTGTGGAATACAAAAACTATAATCGGTTTAGGTTGGGTTCTGGATATAACGATCCGCCTTCACTCATTAAAGAACATACTTATCCTGTTTTGAATCGAAGTACGCATGTTCTGTCAACAGCCAACGAATCAGGGTTTCAGTTTGAGGGGTTCTATTATTTTGAAGACGGGCATTCAATTACAGCTAATTTCACCACAGCAAAAAATGATATCGCCGTTACTAGCTACTATCGTGAGTATTTTATTGAAGGATACTATCAAGCCAGCGACTTTCTCTCTTTTAAAAGCTTCTTTGACTATGCCACCGATGAGCGAAAAGGCGAGGAAAATAGAATCTCAGTAGGAATTATCACTGACAAAAGCTTTGATTATGAATGGAGTCTGGCTCTTGATCTTCAGTTTCAAACCTATCAAAAGACCGTTTTTTCTCAAGATGTAGAGAATTACTACGCTTCTATATCTTACTCAAGTGTTCCCTCACTCACGGTAAGCCTCACCTTTGAAGCCACGGATGATTTAATTCTTACAGACAATCCAAACACTTTCGCCATAGAAGATGACATCAGAACCTGGCTGGGTGGGAATGTAAGATATAAGATCAACCAGTCTCATACGTTAGATGTTTTTGCCGGCAAGCGGCGAGGCGGACCTGCCTGTACCTCCGGAATCTGTTATGAGGTTTTGGATTTTGAAGGCGTAGAATTCAGATTTACCACTCGGTTTTAAACTCATAAGAATATGAATACAAACATTTCATGGCTGTCCATTTTACTGGTCTCGATTTTCCTAATCAGCTGTTCTACATCCGATAGCGGCTCAGAGAATATAACTGAAATCAGACCCGCGCCGGATTTCACCTATACCTCCCTCGATGACGAAGAATTCACACTTTCTGAACTATCCGGCAACGTCGTTTATTTATTCTTCTTTGGCGCAAATTGCACACACTGCCGGGATAATGCACCTGTAACGCAGAACCAAATTTACGAGCAGTTTAAAAACGACGAAAACTTTATCGCTTTGGGTTTAGAAACCTGGAATACGAATGCCAGTTCACTAAGCTTTTTTAAAGATCTCACCGAACTTGAGTATCCATTATTGCTGGAAGCAAGGCAAAGCCTTGTAGACTATTATGGCAATACTTCATCTTATGACCGATCGGTTGTTATTGATAAGTCTGGAAACATCGTTTATCAGGGAAGAGAGTTTGTAAATAAAGATGTGGATCAGGTAGTTGAGGTCATTAAGAAAGAACTGAAAAAGAATTAACAACCGACGCCATGAGAACCCTGATTCTACTAATCGTATCTTCCTTCATAGCACTTCTGGTTTCTTTACCGGGCTACAGTCAGGTTTCAGTAGGTGACGACGCTCCCGGCTTTACCTATATCTCTGTTGAAGATGGTGAAGAAGTTTCCCTATCTGATTTTGATGGCAAAGTCGTGTATCTATTCTTTTACGGTGCCGGATGTCCTCACTGTATTGATAATGGTCCGTTTACTGAAGAAGACATCCATCAGCCTTTTATGGACGACACCAGTTTTGTGGCACTTGGTTTGGATACTTGGAACCTTTCAAGATCCTCCAACTTAAGTTTTCGGTCTTCTACAGGAATAACCTACACGCTTTTGCTTAACGCTCAGGAAAGTCTGGTCGATTATTACGGAAACACTTCCGCTTATGACCGATCGGTAGTAATTTCTGCTGATGGTAAAGTAGCTTACAAAGGCACCGGTTTTGTAGATACCGACATTGACGATGTAGCAAGCACCATCGAAACTGAACTTTCAAAAATATCCACTTCCTCTGAACCAAAAGGTGCAATACCGAACAAAGTATCTCTTCAACAGAATTACCCAAACCCTTTCAACCCAAGCACGGTTATTTCTTACTCCCTGAATGAGGCGAGTCATGTCTCTTTGAAAATTTTCAATATGCTGGGTGCAGAAGTGGCAACTTTAGTTGATGAAAGACAATCTTCGGGTCAAAAATCAGTAACCTGGAATGCTCAGTCAACAACCGGCTACACGCTGCCTTCGGGGCTATATATTTATCAGCTTAAAGCGGGAAGCGAAGTAGTAACTAAGAAAATGACCTTGATCAAGTAATTAATTAACCTGAGTTCATTTCAAAAATTAAGAGTTCCTCTACGTTGTGTAACGGTAAGTAAGTTGTCACCCTGAACATGGTTCTGGGTCTGAGAAGAGTGGTTTTCTGAACTTGTCAAGCTTCCTCACTAACATCTCGTCCAGCCATGTCTGCCTGCCTTAGAATAACCTACTCCTATTGATAGCTTTCATTAAATCAGTAAACGAAACCGGATTAATACGACCACTTCAATCTCACAAAAAACACATTTGGAGTATTGGTAGCATTGGAAAACACATACCCTTTTAAAAGTTGGGATACCAGCAGCAGATCCAGGTTTTCAGCTACCGAATAACTGACTTGAGGGAAAAGAATTACCATTTTTCGGGTGAAGCTTCCCATGAATCCAAGATTAACATTCAGCAGTGGGTTCAGTGTATAAGAACCATTCAACAAATAGCCTGTTTTGGAGATGAATAGGTTGTCTGCGGTGGGAGGCTGAGTTAGAGTGGCCAAAGGCGCATTCTTTTTTTGATATCCACCGTTGTACAGAAATTCGGCCTGAGCATATAATGAATTGGGAAAAATATAATCGAAACCGATGGTTGATGACAAACTTCCGGTTTGATTTAAAAAGTCCTTTTCAGGTTGAAAGTAGGTCGCCTCTCCTTTAAAACCGGCATCCTTTAAATAACCTGCCCACCCTGCCCCAACCACGACTTTATCTTCATAATGACCGGCTATAAACTGAAGGTCATACGTTTTAACATTGGTACGATACATTGCAGCAATCACCATTTTATTGAAAGAACGAGCCAGTTTAAAACCAGCTTCCAAACTGGATGCAAAATCCAGATTATAAACGGCCGAAACGGCATCCACTCCCGGACGTTCTTCATAATCAAAATCGAGGAAGGCATAGTTATTGAATAGATCATTGGGATTCCACGCCATTGTCTTGCCCCAATTGATCCGATGTCGGCCTCCATAAAACTCAAAGTCTCCTGCAAAATAACTTACATGAAGGCGGTCTATTTGAGAAAGCAATATGGCATTATCGGTATCGGCCAAAACCCAGGATAAGTCCATCAAATTGGGATCATTTTCATAAAACCGACTGATTTCCGGCGTGTTTTGAACAGTATACCCATGCAATAATCGGGTTCTAAGATCGGCATTCAATTCCAGGTTTTCTGTGAAAGACCACTCTGTTTCAAACCGGTTTTGAATTGAATTATCATAGTGAAGAGTAGAAAAATCATTGCTCAACGAAATTTGTCCCAGTTCTTTGAAGTATCCACTGATATCAACTATTTCTGAAAGTTGTGCCTGCGCCGGAAGGGACAAAAATAGAACTACTAATAACGTTGCCGTTGATCTTCGCAAATAGGCAGGCATCTCTTTTAAAGTTGAGTTCACATTCAATATTGGTATTTCTTTGCCGGGTATCATATCCCTTAATAGCTGAGGCGTTTACTCATCGTTCTTCATCGGAATCTATTTGGCCGTCTACTAAGGTTATTACTCTTCTGGCTCGGTCAATCACCCGTTGATCGTGAGTGGAGAATACAAAGGTCATATTCTCCCGCTCATTAAGCTCCAGCATCATATCTAATAACTCGGCAGTAGAAACTGAATCAAGATTGGCTGTGGGTTCGTCTGCAAGCACGAAGTCCGGTTTAGAGGCCAAAGCCCGGGCTACCGCCACTCGTTGTTGCTGCCCCCCGGAGAGTTCGGAAGGGCGTTTGTCGACCTTGTCTTTCAGGCCAACCTCTTCCAATAATGCCAAACTTTTCTCTCTGCATTCTTCAGCAGGCCGACCCTGCATTTGCATCACAAAAGAAACATTCTCGATAGCTGTTAAAACCGGAATTAAATTATAGGCCTGAAATACAAAGCCAATATGATTCAATCTGAATTTTATAAGTTCTTTACCGGATAAAGTGCTTAAATCTGTTTGCTGAATAAATGCTTTTCCTCCGGTCGGGTGATCCAGTCCCCCAATTATATTCAATAACGTTGTTTTGCCAGAACCCGACGGTCCCACAATTGCGGTAAACTCTCCTTTCTCAATATTCAGATCTACATTTCTTAAGGCTTGAACCGGAACCTTATCTGGGTTATAGATTTTGGATAGATTTTTTGTGGCTATTACTGACATTGTTCTTTAATTAAATTTTCGAATAGCTTGGACCGGGTTCAACTTGAGGGTTCGGTAAGCAGGGTATATTGCAGAAACAAGAGCTGCAACGGCTACCATAAGAGTGATATTGAGGTAGTACTCAAGGGTTAATTCGGGATATACAATCGTGCTTAACCCATACTCACTCATTCCCTCAGCAAATGCGCTCAGATCAATACCGGTTGTAGCGAAATATTGAATCGTGATCCAACTTATTAACAAACCTGCCGGTGTAGCTGCCATGGTTAAAAAGAATGTTTCCAGCATAATCAAGCTGAAGGTTCGAGCCTTGTTCATCCCAATGGCTCTTAACATTCCGAGCTCTCGGGTTCGCTCCAGTACTGCCATTAACATGGTGTTGATGATGCTGAATATCAGTCCAATAATGATAATGATCATCACCATGTACAGCGATATATCCATCATATCAAATATGTACCGGAGATCAGGCGAAACTTCCCGCCACGTCTTAATTTCTACGTCTGAAAATTCTTGCCTTAGTTCTGAGGCGTACACATCAGCCTTAGATAAATCATCAGTATAAATTCTGATATTTTGGATAGCCTCGGGATTTCCGATCAGTCGATTTAGATCTTCCTGAAGAACAAACACATTTGTTTCATCATATTGATTGCTGAAAGAATCAAAAACACCGGTTACACGAAATGCTCCACCTGTAATTTCTCCCTCCACATCCTGAAAACTGAGTACCATTCGAGACCGTAATTTGATATCTAACCGTTCAGCCAGCTTCCTCCCAATAACTACCGGATTTCTGTTAATCCCTTCCAGGAAATCACCCTCAACCAAATACTGTTCCACTACCAACGCAGTATCCAATTGTGTATCAATCCCATACACACTCACTCCATAGCTATTGCGGGTACTTTGGGCAAGTCCGGTTACCATACTTTTTGCAGATACTTGTTCTATATAAGGCTTTTGTTTCAGGCTCTGAATAAGTTCATCCGGATTTTCTATCGCATATTTTGGGTTGTAGAGGTCATCAAATTTAGGGTGGGTAATCTGGATATGACCTATCGATAGCTGAATCTGATTGTTTAATGAATCCTGCATCATCCCATTCATAAAACCGGCTGAGAATATCCCTGCCCAGGTTCCCAGCAATACCGCTACAATCACTACTCCACTACGCGTTGGGTTTCGCCATATATTTTTCCATCCAAGCTTTATGATGTTCAAAATCATATCAAGACCTCATTGCTTTTACAGGATTCAGGCGGCTGGCTTTGAGCAGTGGAGCCACACAAAATATGAGTGTAATTATGAATACGATGATGGCCTGCGAGTAGAATATGGAAGGATCTGTAGCAAACTGAATCACCGGTTCCATTCCATAAATTTCCATCACTTCAACCATATTGTCTCCGGTTATTTGGATAGGATATATGTTGAAATACCACGCAATCGGAATGGATAACAAAAGGCCAGCTCCGGCACCTAAAAGTGCCAGTACAAATATTTCTACTGCAAGAATCAGAAAGATAGTGCTCCTGGGAGTACCAACTGAGATCATGACTCCAAACTCATAGGTTCGCTCACTGATCATCATCAAAACAGTACCCAATATTCCAAAACCCACCACAATGTATAAAATAATAATCAGGATAAAACCACTTCCGCGGTCGGCTTCAATGCTTTGCATGAGCTCCGGCATCATATCTTGCCAACTCATCACATCATAATCTTCCGTTGACAATTTCTCTCTCAGGTTTTGAGCGGTTTCCTCCGTTTTTTCTGCATCATATAGGATGATAGAAACCGCCGATAGCCGATCGTATGTTGCAAAAAGCTCTTGAGCCGTTTGCAGGGGAAGCATCAGTGCATTTTTGTTCATCTCTACGTTCGGGAAACGTAAGCTTCCCTTTATCACATACAATCCGGTAGCGCTCTGTCCCCGAAATCCCTGACCAATTACCACCAAACTATCGCCTAGTTGAACGCCGAGGCGGTCCATCATCTCTTTACCTACCAGCACCGACTGCTCGCTGTTAGAGTCAAAGTAATTTCCCGATACTAAGCGCTCTTCAGGATTACTCAAATATTGTTCCTTGTCAACATCAATACCCATAACCATGGCGGGCCGACTCTGTTCTTCACCCGCTGCAAGCGCAAATGATTGCAGTTTCGGAATGATATATCTAACCGTTTCTTCCTCCTCAATAAGGGAGATAAGCGAATCTGAAACTACCAGTGTATTATCGAGGGTCTGATCATCCCAATAACCAGAATGCTGAATCTGAATGTACCCACTAAAAGTCCCGACCGTGTTCTCAATCATATCATCATATTGCCCCTCCTGCATAGCCCGCATTACCGACGACAAAATCACAGCCACTACAATTGACAAAATCGTAATGATCGTCCGGCGACGATTACGCCAAATATTTCTCCAGGCAAGATTTAGATATAACATTTATCTGTTTTAATGAACACAGGTTTTAGGATGCCTAGAATCTGTGCCCTATTCCACTCTTTTCATGTTTTGAATACTGAAAAATTTCTCCGTTAAACCCACATCAAATTCCAGGCTTTGGTAGGTAATAATAGTTTTGTTGCCTATTTCTTCCACCGGTATCATTTCCATTTTTGTGGGGATCAACCGCCCACCCATCTCTTTGACTTCTGATCCGTTCATAATCCGTACAAGGAAATCATCTTCATCATAAAACTCAGACCGCAACTGTAAATACTCATCTTTAGACACATAGGTGTATACCTTTGCCCATACGATAGCTGCTTCCGGTTTTGGGGTCATCTCAATTTTATAGCAATCGTACCCGCTAATGGTCGAATCCCCTGCCAAGATATGCGTGTAGTCTGTTACAACTGAAGACTCCCGTACCAAGTCATTGTTAGAGAAATCAGATCCCATCCAGGACTGACTCATCATAGACGGCGGCATTTTAATGGTACGATTTACATCCGGCAACCAGTTCCAGATTTCATTCTCCCTCATCAGAAAAGCAGTGCCCTCATCGCGGGCGGGAGCTGTAGTTAATATCATGCTGTAATCTTGCCCCAGGCTCCAGCTTTTAAACGACACGCTTCGCTCCCAAGTCGGGCGGACGATTGTCATTGTAATTTCTGCTGTCGAGCTATTCCCCTGCATCCTGTCATAAGCCCGCTGCATGATTTCGGTGGCGTCTTGAGCTACAATCGATGTAGAACAAACTGTGACTAAAACCAGTGTAAAAACAAATCCTTTTAACAGTCGGCACATAGTTCTCCCTGTTACTGTTCTTCATTGCAGAAGTGAATCATTTTTTTTTGAGTCAAAAAAATACTCAGTCCTGTCTTTGATTTCTAACTTCCATCAGCTTATAGGACAGGACTAATAGTTGACTACAGAATCTTGTCTAAATATACGAAAGATTCAATCTTGATAAGTAACTGGCAAAAAGGAGATTAGAGAAAAGAATCGGATAAGATTAGCTCGAAACTTTTTCAGGAGAATAGACCAGATCGAGGAAGTTCTGCAGAATCAAAGATCCTACACTTCCTGATTTTTCGGGATGAAATTGTACACCAATAAAATTGTCTTTGGCTACAATCGCTGAAAAATCATTAATGTAATTACAGGTAGCAAGGGTATGTTCTGAAACAGGAGCATAATAGCTATGAACAAAGTAGAGATAATGCTTAGCTATTAGGTTTCTAAGGATGGGATGTTTCTTAGTGTCTTGCAGTTTATTCCATCCCATATGGGGTACTTTGGCTTCTTTCTCATCAAACTTTTTAAGCGCTCCGGGAATGATACCGAGTCCAACCGTATCTCCTTCTGAAGAAGATTCAAATAGAAGCTGCATCCCAACGCAAATTCCCAAAACCGGCTTTTTCGTTTGTTTCAGCCACTCATCAACGCCTTTTTCTTCGAGAGATTTCATTGCGGAGCTTGCATGACCTACACCCGGGAAGATCACTGCCTTGGCAGTTTCAAGTTCTTTCGGTGTTTCAGCAAAGTAAAATTTAGCCCCTAACCGATCTAATGCATTTGCAACAGAAGCAGTGTTTCCGGCTTTGTACTTGATGATAGCAATCATAAATGATCTACAACGTCCCTTTTGAACTTGGGACTAAATTTTTTATGCGCCCGTTTCGTTCTATAGCCATCTTTAAAACCCGGGCGAGTCCTTTAAAGCAAGCTTCAATTTTGTGGTGGTCATTTTCACCGTCAAAGCTAACATGAATCGTTGCCTTCAAGTTCATTGCAAGACTATAAAAAAAATGTTTTACCATTTCGGTTGGTAAATCCCCTACATACTCTCTCTTAAACTCTCCTTCAAATACTAAATATGGCCTGCCGGAAAGATCTAAGGCTACGGTAGCCTGTGTTTCATCCATTGGTAAAACAAAGCTGTAGCGTTCAATTCCTTTCTTATTACCCAATGCTGTTGATATTACTTCTCCCAGCGCTATCGCTACATCTTCCACCGTGTGATGTTCATCAACTTCCAAGTCGCCCACGCATTTCAGAGTTAAATCAATCAAGCCGTGCCGTGCAATTTGGTCCAGCATATGATCGAAGAAATTCAATCCGGTTTCAATTTCTGATTTACCGGTGCCATCCAAGTTGATGTCTATGCTGATTTCTGTTTCATTCGTCTTTCGTTCGAGGTAGGCTTTACGTGCTTCCAGCGTAAAAAATTTAACGATGGCTTCCCAACTATCTGATGCTAAAATTGATTTAGAATCCTGAACTATTTCCAGCTTTTCATCTTTTGCTGACAACTCGTAATCAAACTTCCCATTGCTTTCGAAGGGAACATCTTCCTGCTCCAACATTTCCTTTTGCTGGGGTGAAATTGCCTCATCTTCGATCATGAGGTTGTGTCCATGATCTGCAATCTTCCTCAGCGACGATAATGTTTCTGGACGGAATAGAAACTTATCTTTCGGGTCATTAAGAGCGTCTTTTTTAATAGAAATCAACATAATGGAAGATTAAGAGTTGGTTATTTGTTCTAAAGCCTCGAAGAACCTGTCATTTTCAGCAGCGGTTCCAATGGTAAGACGGAGACAATCTTCGCAATGCGGTTCGTTTCCTCTGTAACGAATTATAACACCCTGATTTGCCATTTTTTTATAGACTTCCAGTGCATTCTGGATTTTGAAAAGAACAAAATTGGCATCCGTTGGATGTACGTATTCAACCTCTTCGAAAGTAATTAGTCTTTGTATTACCCTTTCTCTTTCATCCAAAATAGATTCAATATTCTTGCTCACGTGGTCAAGGCTTGAAAAAGCATCAAGAGCTTTCCGGGATGTAAGCTTATTTACATTGTAAGGAGCTTTAACTTTCATCATATAGCTTATCACTTCAGGGCTTCCAATCGCTATCCCTAACCGGATTCCGGCCAATCCAAACGATTTTGACATCGTTTGGAGTACCACCAGGTTTGAATACTCATCTACTAAAGCTGTAAGGCTGTGCTCCTGACTAAAGTCAATATATGCTTCATCGACAATCACCATGCCGTCAAATCCTTCCAAAACAGAAAGAATGTCATCCAAAGCCATGCTGTTTGCTGTTGGATTATTGGGTGAACAAACAAATATCATTTTAGTATTCGGCTTTACGGCTTCCAGTATTTTTTGGGGCTGAAGTTGAAAACCTTCTGTCAAAAGCACTTCATCATAATCCACATCATTGATGTCTGCCGAGACTTTATACATTCCGTAGGTAGGTGGATTAATAATCACACTGTCCTTGCCGGGCTGGCAAAAAATACGATAAAGCAGGTCGATAGCTTCATCACTTCCAACTCCAACAAATACATTTTCTTGCTTCACTCCACGAAATGCTGCAATCTTCGCCCGCAGGTCTTCCTGATAAGGCATGGGATAGCGATTCAATTCTAAATCATCCGCAAAAGGTGCTCCAAAACTATTTTCGTTTGCATCGAGCAAAATCCCCGAATCGAAATCATCCCGAGCACTACGGTAAGGCTTTAGGTTTTTAATGTTTTCCCGAACAAGATTGTTGATATCTATTTCTTTCTTCATTTTAAATCTTTTAGCCGAATACTTACTGCATTTTTATGTGCCTGAAGCTCTTCGAGAGCTGCAAGCTTTTCAACGGTTGGGCCAATATTCTTTAGCCCTTCTTCACTTAACGACTGCATGGTAACAGATTTCTGAAATGCAGCCAAATTCACCCCACTATACATCCGGGCATACCCGTATGTAGGCAGAGTGTGATTGGTTCCTGATGCATAGTCGCCTACACTTTCAGGAGTAAACTGTCCAAGAAATACTGAGCCCGCATTGATGACTTTCTCTGCATGGTCTTCAGCATTCTCAATATTCACAATTAAATGCTCAGGAGCATATTGATTTGAAAAGTTAAAAGCCTGCCCCAAATCTTCAACAACTACCGTAAAGCTGTTATCTAAAGCCTTTTTCGCCATTTCTTGACGGGGTAGCTGTTCAAGCTGGCTATCTAATTCTTCATTTAGCATATCTAAATCAAATGCCGTTGTTGCTACCAAAACAACCTGACTGTCTTTCCCGTGTTCAGCTTGTGAAAGTAAATCTGCTGCTACATAAGCCGGATTTGCCTGTCCATCAGCAATCACCAACACTTCCGAAGGACCAGCCGGCATATCAATACTAATTTGCGCCTCACTGTTCTGCAGAATCATTTTTGCAGCCGTTACATATTGATTACCGGGACCAAAGATTTTATCCACTTTGGGTACCGTTTCTGTACCGAATGCCATCGCCGCAACAGCTTGAGCGCCCCCGGCTTTTAGAATAGTATCAACACCCGCTTTTTGGGCAATGTATATAATCTCCGGAGCTATACTCCCATCTTTGCGTGGAGGCGTTGCAAGTACTTTCGTTGTACATCCTGCAAGCATTGCCGGTATAGTTAACATCATTGCTGTTGAAGGCAGAATGGCTGTACCTCCGGGAACATAGAACCCAACTCGCTCGATTGGTCGGGCTACTTTCATACACCGAACTCCCGGCATGGTTTCTACCTCTAAAGGATGTGAAAGCTGTGCTTTATGGAACCGGAAAATATTATCAAAAGCAGTATCAATAGCGTCTTTGACTTCAGCAGAAAACGAAACTTCGACTCCTTTTGGGTTGATGGCAACCTCACCTAAGTCTACCGAATCGAATTGTTTTGTGAATTTTTTAACGGCTTCATCTCCTGCTGATTCAACTTCATCTAAAATGGGTTGAACCGTTCCAAAAATAGAAGCGAAATCGATCTTGGGTCTTTTGATCAGCGACTTAACTTTTTCTTCCGATAATTCTGTAAAACTATATCTCTTCATAAATTCCATTGACCAAATTCCAACGACCAGTAACTGGTGCCAGGAACTTGTGATTTGTTGCTTTTATAAAATCATACTTTCAATTGGAAGCATAACGATATCAGAAGCACCGGCTTCTTTCAATTCTTCCATCACTATCCAAAATTTATCTAACGGTATAACGGTATGAATGGCAACCATATCCGTTTCTGCCAATGGCATCACCGTTGGGCTCTTCAAAGATGGGATGATTTTCTTGATGGTATCAACGTCTTTTGTTGCTGCATTCAGCATAATATAGCGGCTTTTAGCTGCCTGCTGATACCCATCCATTCGCACCAGAAACTTTTCAATTAAATGCTGCTTTCCTGGTGATAGCTCTTTGTTTGTTCGAATCAGCTGGGTTTGAGATTCCAGGATTGTATCCAGCTCAACTAACCCATTTGCTCGCAATGTTCCCCCTGAGGAAACCAAATCAACAATAGCGTCTGCTACTTCCAGCTGTGGAGCAATCTCAACGGCCCCTGAAATTTCGACCACTTTAATATCTATACCCTTTTCGCTAAAGAATTTTTTAGTCAGATTTGGGTAACTGGTGGCTACTTTCTTGCCTTCAAAATCTTTGGGTTCCCGGATATCACCATCTTTTGGAGCAGCCAGCGAGAGTCTGCATTTACCGTATTGCAGGTCTCTGATAGGAGTTACATCAGCACCGTTTTCCTGAGTTTCGTTGGCTCCCACAAACCCTAGATCACATACTCCATCCTGTACATATTCAGGAATGTCGTCATCCCGAAGGAGCAGGAGTTCCACATCAAAGTTGCGGGTTTTAACAATGAGGTTTCTTTTATAGTTATCAAATTCAATGCCTATTCCTTCGAGCAAGTCGATGGTTTTATCTGTCAGTCGGCCACTTTTTTGAATAGCAATGCGCAAAGAAGTTGAAGAATCTTTCGTTCTGTTCATGGAATCAGTAAATAAATTGGGTTAAAAAATAAGTAGAAAAAGTTAGAAAAGGTGCGATTACTGCACATGGATATGATGATGTCCGTGATGGGCATGATGGACATCAAGATGTAAATGAGAAATATATAGGAGTGTCTGCTTCATTGCTTTAAATATAGGGAAACCTTCTTACTTCGGTCAACTCTTTTTATGAGTGTTTACGTTTTGATAATGAAACAAAGGATGTTTTTTAATTCGTTCACAATTTAGTCTTAAACTTTTCTAAAAACTTGCTTGTTGATCTACATAAAAACAGGAAAATCATGTTTCGATACGTTTCATCATTATTAATTTTGACCTTGATTGCTGGAATGACAAATTCTCACGCACAATCACTCGACAATTTTGACTTGGGTGACTATAAATGGAACAGCCGTGTGTTGGTCGTCTTCTCACCCAACACATTTAATGCTGATTATAGAGATCAAACCAAAGCTCTGAAAGACTCAAAAAGCGGAATTGAAGATCGCGACCTTGAAGTTTTTTATGTTTTGGATCAAAGTAGTGCGTTAGCAAAAGGTAAAATTATTCCGGATGACGAAGCCGCCAATCTTAGAAATCAATTTGATGTGCCTTCCCAAAACTTCACCACTATTCTGATTGGAAAAGATGGAACAGAAAAACTTCGAACGAGTGACGCAGTCAGTACAAAAAAACTTTTCGAAACCATCGACGCCATGCCCATGCGAAAACTTGAGATGAAAAAGGGTGATGGAAGTAATTGATTCATCAGAATAACAGCACATATTTCTGTAACTTTGACTCAAATTCAGAATAAATATAAAGACTATGCAAATTGACGTAACCTGGCTGGGCAAAGACTTCCACATGGAAGCTGAAAATGAAACTGACGGTAAAATCCGGATTGACGGGAAAAATAATATTGGTGGCTTGGAAGGCGGGTTAAGCCCCATGCAGCTTTTGTTAGCCGGCATAGGTGGCTGCAGCGCAATTGATGTGATTTCCATCCTTGAAAAACAGAAGCAAAAACTTACTGACCTGAAAGTAGAAGTTGATGGAGATCGTCAAAAATTAGATGCCGGATATTCTGAATACAAAACAATTCATTTGCACTTTATTCTTTCCGGAGAACTCGATAAGAAGAAAGTGGAACGTGCTTTGGACTTATCAATCACAAAGTATTGCTCGGTATCAAAAGCCCTCGAGAAAGGTTCAGAAATAAGCTATGACTACGAAATTGTTTAGACCAAACTCTCGTAATGCAGCATAGCAATGCAGCCTTAGACGGTTATAAAACTGCCTAAAATTGATTCTGAGGCGTGTTTTAGGTATCTTCTTTCTAAGCAAATCACAATAAATCAGATACTTATCTATGGCTAAATGCGAGTTATACCAAGACGTTAAAGGCGAATGGAGATGGAGAAGAGTTTCCAAAAGCGGAGACATTGAGGCCTTTTCCAGTCAAGGTTTTGAAAAAGAAGAAGACGCCCGTAAAGACGGTAAAGACTGCAGCGAATGCACCAGTTACCTGCGGAAGTTTTAAACAGATTTTCTGCCTAATGAATTATCAGCCTCATCATTTGATGAGGCTTTTTTTTGCTCAATATTTTTAAATCCTTTGTTGGCTTCAAAAAGTCACTTTTTATCTAAAGCCAAAATAGCATTCAGTATTACCTGTACTGATTTTTTGTAGAAGTCTTGGGGAATAGTTTCAAATTCGTCGGATGCTTTGTGATAGTGTTCATGATCTTCAACACCAAAGTAAATGAACGTTTTTCCTTTTGCATGAAATGGACCATGATCGGAAGCATTAGTCCAATCATCGTAGCCCTGCTCAGGCCGGTCGTGACCAAAAAGCAGGCTTATCTCCCCGGTTTCAATATTCTCCAGAACAGGCTTCAACTCAGGATGGTGGTATGTTCCACTTGCATAAAGTTCATTCTCATCGTTCTGGCTAATCATATCCATGTTAATGTTCATAACTACCTTATCCAGAAAAACAGAATCCTTGACTAAAGCTCTTGCTCCCTGCAGTCCCATTTCTTCAGCATCAAAAGCGGCAAACACCAGTGTGTGATTTGGTTTAACCTGATTGAAATAATCAATATATGCTAGCAAAGCAGCAGTTCCGGAAGCATCATCATCGGCGCCGTTGTAAATCAGACTGTCCTCCATCCCCAAGTGATCATAATGAGCTGTGATTACTAATACTGAGTCTGATTCACCTTCAATCTGTCCAATAACATTTATCCCAGATCTCTCCTCCCCACCTCTAGAAGTAAAATCGAAACTATGAGTGAATGAACCTTGAAAAGGTTTAGCTCCTTCTTCCTCAAAACGCTTCACCAGATATTTCCGTGCTTTTTTATTTCCTTCGGTTCCGGTTCTGCGTCCCTCCATTTCATCAGAAGAAATCACCCTTAAATCTTCAATCAGCTGCTCTGTATCTAAGGAAGGTTTTGTTTGTTGAGCGGTACAACCCGCATTTATGATGAATAAAAAAACTAAAAATAAAGGTGAATACTTCATGTACTACTTCTCGAATGAAAAAAGTTAGGGTTATTTGAAAATGTCTTTAGGCATATGCATGGAAACCAACATGTGAGGACCGTCAACGACTTCAGCAATTTTTAGGTCTCCGGCTAATGAACACAATGCGTACGCGTCTTGTCGATTCATGCCTTTTTCTTCAACCAAATAATCAATCATAAAGCCGGTAGCCTTTTTAGCGGCCTCATCAATGGTTGTAGCAAAAGCAGTAACCGCGTAATAATCTTCTGTTTCATATTGAGGTTCACTTATGGTCTTTCCTTCTTTGATAAGTTCAACCTCGTAAATAATGCTCATAGGTGCTTCGATGGCTGTACCACAAACTTCTCCATGACCCTGCGCCGCATGCGTATCTCCAATGGAAAATAAAGCGCCTTCAACTAACACCGGAAAGTATACAACCGTCCCTTCAGTCATGTTTGGGTCATCCATATTCCCTCCATTCTTCCGCGGAGGAATAGTCGAAAGCATTTCTTCGGTATCAGGGGCTACTCCCATCACACCCGGGAATGGCTTTAATGGAATCTCAATATTCTCAGAAAATTTAGCCGTCTTTCTATCCTTACCCAGTTCAAAGGTTTTTAGATATGGCTCTGTAAATTCATCTGATAGAAAACCAAAACCGGGGACAATAGCGGTCCATCCCCAATCGCCCATTTCAATTTTATGCAGGGTTACTTTTAACACATCTCCGGGCTGTGCATTTTCAACATACACTGGTCCGGTTAAGGGATGAATGGGATCAAAGCTTAAATTGGCTAAGTCTTCGAGCGTAGAATTCACGTTCAACTGTTTATCGGAAGCTTCTTCGGTTCCGACTTTAATAACTGAACCCGAAGGCACGGTAAGTACCGGCTCTATGGTGCTGCTCCACCGGTTGTGGGTTTGGTCTGATGAGAGCTCATAGTCCACAACAACACCTGTTGTATCACGATTTGATTCAACACAAGCTGATAACAAAAAGCTTGTAATTCCTACTAAAATAATAAGTACCCTTCTCATAAATCCTCCTTTTTTGATGTGCGGAAATGTGAGGAGTTCAGTGGATTATAGCAAGTAAAATAGCTCTAAATAAAAAACTCCTGCCTTCTTTTCGAAGACAGGAGTTCAATTTCTATCCCAAAAAAGGGATTACTACAACTTGATATTAAACAATCTTAGTAATCAGGTCGGCAGTTCTGGCGGAGTAACCGGCTTCATTATCGTACCAGCCGATAATTTTCACCAATTTCCCATCAACTTTGGTAAGCTGACTGTCATAGATATTTGAGTGTGGGTTTCCAATAATGTCTGAAGAAACAAGCTCAACATCAGCGTACTCGAGGATACCTTTCATAGGGCCTTCAGCAGCTGCTTTAAAAGCTGCATTCACTTCTTCTGCAGTTGTTTCTTTTTCCACTTCACATACAAAATCAGTAAGTGAACCAGTTACGGTTGGCACACGAACAGCTCCCCCGTCTAATTTTCCATCAAGATGAGGAAGAACCAGTCCAACAGCTTTAGCTGCACCTGTAGTAGTAGGCACGATGTTTACCGCTGCAGCACGCGCACGACGAAGATCTTTATGCGGCCCGTCAACTAACTGCTGATCGCCGGTGTATGAGTGAATAGTGGTCATGAAACCTTTCACCAACCCGAAGTTGTCGTCAAGTACCTTAGCCATAGGCGCAAGGCAGTTTGTTGTACAACTTGCGTTAGAATAGATTTCGATGTCGTCTGAAATCTCTTCATCGTTGACACCCAATACGATGGTCTGAATGTCACCTGATGCCGGAGCTGAAATAACAACTTTCTTAGCACCTGCTTTTAGATGTTTTCCTGCACTTTCAACATCACGGAAAAAACCTGTTGATTCAACAACAACTTCAGCACCAAGATCACCCCATTTCAAGTTCGCAGGATCTCTTTCAGCACTTACAGCAAAGCTCATTCCGTCGATAGTCATCTTATCTCCATCCACAGAAACATCGCCTGGATACGTCCCCTGAGCTGAGTCGTACTTAAAGAGATGAGCTAGAGATTTTGTATCTGTAAGGTCATTTACCCCTACAATTTCAATTGTATCTTTGTGGTTAGTCAGGATTGAACGAGTAACCATTCTACCAATGCGGCCAAACCCGTTAATACCTACTTTAATTTTTCCCATTTCGAATCCTTTTTATGATTGAATTTTTATTCCTATAACTTCATTACTAATGAATGATAAATACATTCGTAAAGTTCTTTAAATCGTTGAAAGCTACCATTATCGCGCACTATTTTCAATCTTTCACACTAGTGTTAACCTTATGTTACACATGCTTTGAATTGGGAGCGCTTTTCTGTGTATCTTTAGTACATCAAAACTCAAAATTCAATAAAATTAATTTAGCAATATGCCCGATCGAACCTTAGAAAAGTTCAAAAATGAAACTTATCTGGACTTTTCCGACCCAACAAATGACAAAGCTCAAAAAGAAGCGCTCGAAAACGTTCGCTCTAATTTTGATCAGGAATATGATCTTTACATCAATGGAGAATTCGTAAAAGGGGACGCCGGAACTTTTGAAAGCAAAAATCCTTCGAATCTTGATGAAACTATTGGAACCTTCCAAATGGCAAGTAAAGCCCAGGCTTTCGATGCGTTGGAAAAAGCTTGGGATGCTTTTGAGAGCTGGCAATATGTTTCTGCTAAAAAACGAGCTGACTATCTTTTTAAGGCTGCAGATGTTATCCGTCGCCGAAGGCTGGAAATCAATGCCTGGATGATCAGCGAGGCCGGGAAAAATTACCTGGAAGCTGATGCCGATACCTGCGAAGCAATAGATTTCCTAGACTATTACGCACATGAAGCACTCCGCATTGATGAAGGAATGGATGTGCTTGATGAGACCTGGGGTGATTACAACCGAACCATTTATATGCCTATTGGCGCCGGTGTTTCTATCTCTCCGTGGAATTTCCCATTCGCTATTTTTGTAGGAATGGCTGCCGCACCAATCGCTGTGGGTAATACTGTTGTAGCTAAACCTGCACCTGACACTCCAAAAATGGGACAGCTTCTGGTAGAAATTTTTGAGGAAGTCGGACTTCCAAAAGGAGTATTCAACTATGTAACAGGTGGCGATATTGAAGTAGGTGAGAATCTCGCTAAACATCCTAAAACACGCTTTATTTCCTTTACCGGATCTAAAGGAGTAGGTCTTCACCTCGCTGATATTGCCGCTCAGGTTCCTGAAGGTCAGAAGTTTTTAAAGCGTCTTGTTTGTGAATTAGGTGGAAAAAATGCCACTGTAGTTGACGAAGATGCTGATATTGAAAAAGCAGCAACTGAAATTGTTAAAGGCGCTTTTGGTTTCCAGGGACAGAAATGTTCTGCGGGTTCCAGAGTAATTGCTCATGAGAAAATTTATGATGAGCTACTCGAGAAAGTTACTGCCAAGACTAAAGCACTTAAGGTTGGCAACTCTAAAGAGAATCATATTTCCGGAGCTGTTATCAATCAAAAAGCTGTTGATAAAATCATGAGCTACATCGAGATTGGTAAAGAAGAAGGACGATTGATGGCCGGTGGTAAACGAGCTGAAACTCCTGATAAAGGATATTACATCGAACCGACGGTGTTTGCTGATATCAGTGAAGATGACCGCATTGCACAAGAAGAAATCTTTGGTCCTGTTACTGCCTTCATCAAAGGAAAAGACACGGACGATCTTCTACGTATCGCCAACGGTGTTGATTATGGATTGACGGGAGCTTACTTCTCACAAGATCCTAAGAAAATTGATCGCGCGCTTCGTGAATACCGCGTTGGTAATTTATACATCAACCGTAAGTGCACCGGGGCACTTGTTGGAGCCCAACCATTTGGTGGCTTTAAGCTAAGTGGTACCGATGCAAAAGCCGGTGGACGTGACTACCTCAAATACTTCTTAGAGCCTAAATCAACGACTCTGCGTCCTGCTGATGGGGTTGATTATGATCTTCAAAAGTTTGAGTTTGCAAATCAGAAGTAACCAATATTTGGTTCTATAAAAAATAAAGTCCTGTTCATAGTTTATGAGCAGGGCTTTTTTTATGTTTTAGAAATAACATCATGTTATCAGCACACGAATCATAATTATGCCAGCAGACAATTTTTCTAAAGAAGAAGTGCGCCAGGTCATTCGACTAGCGATGGAACAGGAAAAAGAGAAAACGAGAATCGATAATATTGAATCTGATTTCTCGATTGATGAACTCATTGAGATTGGGAAAGAAGTTGGACTTAATGAAACTCAAATTAAGATAGCAGCTCAGGAATTTAAAGTTCGTGATGTTGAAGCTAGAAATGGATCTACTAAAACGCATGTCTTTGAAGAAAGAGAATTTAACAGTAAGCTCTCTGAGAATACGGTCTGGGAAATAATCCGCAAGCAGATTTTAAAAGATTCAGGCAAACTCGCTTCGAACAACTTAAAAGAAATCAATTATACTGATACTGAATCAGGTGAAGAAACGGTCGTTTCGCTAATTAAAAATTCAACACGTTATACGCTTCGGGTTTCTCAGACAGCAGGTACAAGTAATAGTATTGTTCAAAGTCTTTTACTGGGAGGAATGGCTGCTACCGTCGCTTTCATAATAGCTTTTTTCAACACAAATTATCTATTAAGCATCATTACTTCGATTACTGTTTTAGGAATTTCTATACCCCTTCTTCGCAATTGGGATAGCAAAGGAAAAAGCGCGAAATCAAACCGCATAAGTAGTATTGCAGATAGGCTTGTAGAAACGATACCAAGCAATCTTGATAATAAAAGCGACTCCATCGAAATCGAAGTAGCTAATGTATATGGGACTTCAGTACAGACCGATGACTCAGATTCAATAAAGGTTAATAAAAGACAACGCTCTTAACCATTTTAGTCGTCTAAATCTACATCGTCCGGAGCGTCATCATCGTCAGCAACTAGCTCATCAACATCGGGAGTAGAATCGTCAACCTCGCCATCATCATCTTCATCAACGATAGGAGCTACTTCTTTCTTTGGCTTAGTCTCTGCTTTGGCACCGGCTCTTTTTAGAATTAGAGCAATATCTTCCTGATCATTATCCATCGCAATCATCATAGCCGTATCGCCATTTTTATCGCGCAGCTTTACATTAGCCCCTTCATCAATAAGGTATTTAACCACATCGGTATTTCCACTTTTAGCTGCGAGCATCAAGGCTGTATGTCCCCACCGCTGTTGGGCATCAACAGGTGCACCTGATTCTACTAACAACTTAACAACCTCAAGATTTCCTGCACGTGAGGCTGCTATAAGGGCAAGATCTCCGATCACCGCACCTTTATCAATAAAGTACTTTACCAGTTCTAGGTTTCCATTTTCAGCAGCCCTGTTAAGCGCCGTGCCACCCATTTTTGTTTCTGTATTGAGGTCAGCTCCCTCTTCAACCAAAAACTTTACGACTTCAGCATGATCTTTTTCAGTGGCTAAAATCAAAACAGAAGCACCACTCTTATTCGTGTCATTGATGTTAGCTTTGCCCTTAAGCATCTTTTGCAGTGCTTCAAGATTACCGGCTTTTGCTGACTCAAAAATCTCTGCTTGGTCCATAATGTAATTGATTGGATTTACCGTTGTTGTTGGCGGGATGATAAAAAACGGAACGTATATCTCAAATTAATTCTTTGAGAAAAATTTACGATAACGTTCCCTCAACGTCATAGCCTCTAATTAATTCTTCAGCTGATAATCTTTTTGTTCCTGGTAACTGAACTTCCATTAATTCAACGGTTCCATCAGCACAACCTACTAATAAATGGTCATCATTTACTAACAATTCACCGGGGTCAATATTTGCTACTCTTCCTAACCTGGATTTATACAAATTGAATTTCTCTCCATTCCAGTTTGCCCAAGCAGTCGGAAAAGGACTTAGACCTCTGATTTTATTGTGTACATCTTGAGCAGAATTAGTGAAATCTATGTGACAATCATCTCTGAATAATTTGGGAGCAGGAGTAGCTTTGCTGTCATTTTGCTCAGAAAGGGTGTAAGAACCGGAGTCAATTTCATGAATCGACTTAAGTAATAATTCGCTACCCATATCTCTCAACCGATTATAAAGCTCTCCGGTCGTCTCGTTTTCAGTAATAGCCGTTTTTCTCTGAGCTATGATATTCCCGGTATCCACTTTTTCATCTAAAAAGAATACAGTACAGCCCGTTTCATCCTCTCCATTTATAATAGCCCAGTGAATTGGAGCAGCACCGCGATATTTAGGCAATAGCGATGCATGAAGATTAATAGATCCGATTTTAGGTATTTGAAGGACGGACTTTGGCAGGATTCTAAACGCAACTACGACAAACAAATCCGCATTTAAAGCTTCAAGCTGCTCACTGAATTCGGCGGATGATAAATTTTCAACCTCTATAACAGGAAGGCCTAATTCTAAAGCCTTAGCTTTAACCAAAGTGGGGGACGTTTTAGAACCCCGCCCCCTTCGCTTGTCAACGTTACTGACAACAGCTTTTATGGTATGTTCGGACTGATGAATTTGCTCTAAGCTTGGAATGGCAAATTCCGGCGATCCCATAAAAACGATATCCATAATTACTCAGCTTCTTTTTTAGGCACTACCGGATATTTGATTTTTTTGTCGCCCGTTTCAATCTCTTTGAGTTCCTTTTTATGCATTCGCTTTTTAAATGCACTCAGGTAATCCAGAAATAGTACCCCTTCAAGGTGATCATATTCGTGTTGGATTACACGGGATGTCCAGCCACTTGCCTCAAGTCGGTGTTTGTTAAAATCACGGTCAAAGAACTCAATGATAACAGTTTCAGGACGAAACACCTTGTCATTCACTTCCGGAATACTAAGGCACCCTTCTTCCAATGGAATTTTATTTCCTCTTTTTTCAAGAATCAGAGGATTGATAAAAACCATAGGGCCATAAGGAACTTCTCCGTCCTCAATCATCTCATCAGTATCCATCACAAAAAGCTTGATAGACCTGCCAATTTGAGGTGCTGCTAAACCAACGCCATCTGCGTTATACATGGTCTCCAGCATGTTATCAATTAATGTTTGCAGTTCTTCACTGTCTTCTTCAATATCAATCTCTTCTGCTTTTTTGAGTAATACTGGATCGTTGTAAGTTACAATAGGTAAAATGGGCATATGCTTTATTAAGTATTCGTATCTAAGTAGTTTTGTAAAATGATTGCGGCCGCGATTTGGTCTACGCGTCCCTTTTGTTGTCTTTTCTTTTTAGGGATACCCGTCTTTATCATTATGTCGCGAGCCTGGTTTGAAGTATATCGCTCATCAACTTTTGCAATTTCGATATTTGGAAAGGCTTGTCTTAGTTTGTTTATGAATTCCTGAACCATTTGAGTAGCCGACCCTTCTTCTCCCTTAAGAGACAAAGGCCAGCCTACTACAAATTTCTCAACTGTTTCCTTATCGGTAATTTTTTTTATCTCTGTAATTGCTTCTTCAGGAGAAAAGGTTCCAACCGTTGACGCAATTGTTTTCAACAGATCAGTTTGGGCAATACCCACTCGCTTTTTCCCAACATCAATACCTATAAGGCGTACGTAATTGTGCAATAAATGCGTATTAGTAAGTTATTTTTTCTTTACGTCTTCCAACGGTTGTCGTAAAAACTTCTTCATTAACTTACTTGGCTTGAAGTGTGTTTTACGATGTGCAGGAACATAAATTACTTCATTCGTTTTTGGATTGCGAGCTTTTGGTTTGGCTTTTGTTTCCTTTACTTCAAATACTCCAAAATCCCTGATTTCAATTCTGCATTCTGTATCTGCAGACATCATAATCTCCCTTAGGGCTACTATAACAGAATCTACCCAGGGTTCTGCTTGAATCATGGGCTCATCCATAGCTTCCGCTACACGACGAACTACATCTCGTTTAGTATAAGTCATCATAATATTATTGGTTTTGTTATGTGCCAATCATTTCACTGACGGGCATCGTTTTTGTCCTTCCTTATTACTCGCATCTTCTTTTTCCTTAAGCTATTTAACCTAAAGCAAGTAATGTTTCATCATTGTAAAGATAAGTTTAATAAAAATCTACCTAATCTATATTAGAATGCCTATTCGTATCGTAAAACGTTTTTAACCCCTTCCACTTTTTCAAGGCGTTTCATAATCTTAGTTAGGTGAGAAATACCATCCACGTATAGTGTAATAATCCCTTCAAACATTCCGCTGTCGCTGCTAACATTGATGCTTTTCATATTGGTTTCAAGGGACTTAGATAGCACGTCCGTTATGTCGTTGATCATTCCAACCCGGTCACCACCAATAACCTTAATTGCACCCAGGAATTTGGTATCAATATTCTTCGCCCAGTTTACATCTACAATTCGTTCAGCTTCAGTCTTTAAAAGATGCTGAGCATTGTTGCACATTGAGCGGTGAATCTTAATATCCCCTGTCCTACTTATGAAGCCTATAACATCATCGCCCGGGATTGGATTACAACAGTTTGCATAGGAGTATTTGATGTTACTCAGTTCCCCGTTTATAAAAAGGGCCTTACCATCTTCAAGTGATCTTGCAGCTGTTATGTATTTATCCTGAATCTCTTTTTCCGAAATAGGATTTACATCCACGCTTTCATTTTCCTCAATTCGGCCGGTGCTTTTGAACTTCTTGACTTCTTTAAAAAGTTCATTGGCATCAAAAGCTCCTGAACCAATATCAAAAAATAGCTCCTGAGTAGATTCATACTTAAATTTCTTAGCAAAACGATTCAACTCTTGTTCAGAGATCTCGATACTCCCTCGGCTCGCTCTCTTATCCCAGATTTCCCTCCCATCTTCGGCAACCTTTCTTTGCTTATGCTTAATGAACTGCCGAATTCTGGACTTTGCCTTATGAGTAACTACATCGTCAATCCAGTCGGGGTTTAGATTAATTTTATTGCCGGTGATAATCTCAACCTGATCCCCATTTTGAAGTTGTTGTCTCAACGGCACCATTTTCCCATTCACCTTGGCTGCCATTGCTCTTTCACCGATTTCACTGTGAATTTCAAATGCAAAATCTATGGGAGTAGCATCTCTTGGCAATGTTTTAAGCTCTCCATCAGGGGTGAACACATAGAGCTCATCCTTATACAAATTCAGCTGAAAATCTTTCACAAAATCGGTGGCAGCATCAGGGCGAGGATTATCTAACACATCCCGTACCCAGCTCACAAACTTGTCAAGGGTATCCGAACCTTGTTGAGCTCCTTCTTTATATTTCCAGTGAGCTGCCAACCCTTTTTCAGCAATGTCATCCATTCTTCGGGTTCGGATCTGGACTTCCACTTTCCGGCCCTTATTGGTAATCACCGTTGTGTGTAGTGATTGATATCCATTTGCTTTAGGAACGGAAATAAAATCCCGAAATCGTTCAGGAATTGGGGTGTACCAGTCTGTTATTATAGAATACACCCTCCAACAATCTTCTTTGTTATGATCGCCTTCCAGAATTATGCGAATAGCAAAAAGGTCATAGATTTCTTCAAAGGGTTTTTGCTGACGCTGCATCTTCCTGTATATAGAGAAAATGTGCTTGGGCCTGCCTTTAATTTCAAACCTGAAATTCATTTTACCGAGTTCATTACTAATCGGGTCCATGAATTCGTTAATAAATTCTTCCCTGTCCTCTTTTTTCTCTCGCAGTTTCCGTGCTACAAACTTGTAGGATGTTGGGTCAATAGTTTTAAAACACAGGTCCTCAAGTTCATTCTTAATCCTGAACAATCCGAAGCGATGGGCTAATGGCGCGTATAAATCCATCGTTTCTGAAGCAATCTTGATCTGCTTTTCTCGCTTCAAGTGCTGAATCGTTCTCATATTGTGGAGGCGATCAGCAAACTTAATCAACACTACCCTGATGTCTTCAGCCATTGAAAGCAATAACTTCATAAAAGCTTCTGCTTGCTTGCTGTCCCGGCTTTTGAATACACCGGTTATCTTGGTAACACCATCAATAATCACCGCTACTTCATCGCCAAACCAGTGGCGAATGTCATCCAGGTTTACATCGGTGTCTTCGACGGTATCATGCAGCAAAGAAGCTATCACCGAGATATCATCAATATTAATCTCGCTGGCGACAATTTTTGCAACTTCCACAGGGTGGTAATAATATGGCTCACCTGATGCTCGCTTCATATCCTCGTGAGAAAGATAACAGAGCTTAAAAGCGGAAGTGATAGCTTTAGCATCTACCGATTCGATGTGCTCTTCACATACTTCCAGCAGCTGCTTCAGATCTTCTCTCTGAGCTTTTTTTAGCTTATAACCTTCAAGGTCATATTTATCTATGGAAGTGGAATTACTCATATACTAATCTAATCTTGCCTTACTTGCATTAAATGTAGTTATAACCATTGTTTTAAGCACTTAAATATATCTTTTCCTACAAAAAAAGCGGATATGAAGTTCATACCCGCTTTTTGATAACTAATAATTCTAGAAGCTAAGAGAAACACCGAACATTATACGACCGGTTTTGCTATTCACATTCTGAAACTCAGGTTTTTCCAGTTCTGATGCTGAATAACGGTACTCAACAAAAGGCTTTAGTATTGGAATGATTGTGACTTTTGCGCCTGCTAAAACATTCCAGTATAAACTGCTTTCATTCCCTTCTTCAGGAATAGCATTTCCCTGATTGTTCTGAACGTCAGAAATAGCACGCTCATAATTCTCAGTTCCAAGTCCTACCCCAACGTATGGTTCTAGCAAACCAACCGAAACGCCTCCGATTGCAGCAACGCCCACATCATAATTTGTCAGGTCTTCTGAATAAGAGAAAGACTGATTATCTGGATCCACGTTATTCTCTTCGCTGAAGTAACTTCCATGAAGTCTAAGTGATAAATTCACTAGGGGAAGTTTTTCTAAAATACCTTTTTCAATACGAACACCGAATCCGTTCTGAGGTTCAGCATCACGCAGCTCATAGGAAGCGCCAATTTCCAATTGAGCAAAACTACTGGTTGAAAAAATTATTCCAAATATTACTACAAGGGGTATTAAACGTCTCATAAAGTCTCTTTTTGTTTATTATTTGATGAAAGTTACTAAACAGAAAGGGTGAATCAATAATTTGTTTAAATCTTTATTGAAGTAGTGAAAACTAAAGCCGTATATTTGGAGCCTTCCAAACGCCTGAGTGGTGGAATTGGTAGACACGTTGGACTTAAAATCCAATGGATATTAAAATGTCCGTGCCGGTTCGAGTCCGGCCTCAGGTACTTAAAAGCCTTGCAGCTCAATCAGTTATAGAGTTGTAGGGCTTTTTTGTTTTATAGAATACAGGTTCGGTTTTATTCTCTGGGGTAACAGTGGGGTAACAAAATATTAAGTACCCCCCTGAATTTTGTGCGCTCAGATATATATACTATGAGTGCTCGAGACGCATCTATATCATGAAAAATCTTCATTCTCTAGACTTGCCTGAAAAGGAACAATCAAAATTAGATAAAGCCTGTGGGCTTTATGCTGCTAATTCAAATATCCACTTCAAAGTTCTTAAGCAGTCAGAGCATGAGTTGATTATTCGTGTACATCAGAATGAAACAGTGAGTGGAAAATACCTGGATGCAAAAGAACTAATAAGCCGAACAAAGGGTCTGTTTTCAGAATTTTTCCCTAATCATGATACTCATGTTCGGCCTCTTCCTTTTAGACCACCTAATAAATAGAGCGCTGCTTTTTTACTCTTCCACTCTCAAAAAGGCTATTCCTTAGCCAAATTATTTTTTTACTCATCCGGGCCAATCATCCTATTTGGAAAGGATCTTATCAAGTTATTAACATTCCTTTCCTAATAGTAAAGAAACTGTTTTTATTTGGTTTAGTTGCTTAAAAGGGGTTCTATGTTGAAATTATAGACGAACACAAACAACGGAAAATTTCACATGGAAGACATAAAATCAATCAAGTATGAAGCCCAGAAAATACGAATCGATGAAGAGAATAAGCTCGGAGAGAATGCATTAAGAGCTGTATTGCAGAAAACCCGCGAAAAGCTTCAAAACGATCGGACCGGAAGCAATGGCCTCACTCCTTCTGATAACCTAATTCCTGCATGATGAAAGAAAAGAGCTATAAGATACCTGAGATTAGTTCACGAAGATTTCGATTCATCAGGTTTCCAGAAATCAATGCAGAAACCGGAGAAGAAACTTATACAGAATTGCCGGTGGTAGACGGGGTGTTGAAGTGTCCAGTCTCTCAGGCAAAACGCTTTTGTAGCTGCTCTCCACGGCACATTAAGAACATGATGGATGAGGGCAAGCTAACCCGATACAATGCAGACTTGAGCATTCGCAAAAAGGGTACAGCCGGAACCGCCCCTTTATTCTTTGACCTATACGAATTTTACAATCCAAAAAGATAGTGCCTGGTTGAAATCAATCGACTAGGCACCTTACAAACACACACGCTATGCCCGAGAACTCTACTCCCGTATTAGAAAAACGAAATCTAAACCTTGAGGATGCACTTGAGGCTATGGATGCCCTCACGATAAGCAAAATATGTGACCTGGTTTATTACATCGATCAAGTTCTTGCCAACTTTGATGGTCCGCATCTTGAACGGAATAAGAAACAAAGTCTCGAAAACCTGAGATTCGAAGCCAATGAATTTTCAGAATATCTTTTCAATGACCTCCAGACCCGCTCTTTGGAATACGAACACGAGCTCAAAAAACTAACCCCTCAAAAACCAATTCCTGATAATTATGGAAAACGAAACCCTTATCGACATTGAACCGGCCGCCAAGGCTCTTGACAACCTTGGAGCGGAATTAAAAAAAGCGATCCAGAAATATGACTATGATGATGTGGCTGGGGCCTTTAGAAAGCAATACCCTTTTAAGCTTCACCAACTGGAGCACTTCGAGATAATTGACACCATCTTCACGATCACTAAGCCAGGCATTAAAGCACACGGCTTAAGTATCTGGGGTGCGATGTATCACATGAAGTCTAGCGAGTTGATTAACCTGATGTCTATCAGTGAAGGTGCAACAAAATTAAGGTCAACGCTACAAGAGCAATCAATGCTAGATGAAGACCTCAACACCTTTATTGCAGCTTGCGAAGCTATCGGTGATGACGCTCAGAGTCATTTAATCGAGCGTGTGAGCGAATACGAGTCAGATATTAAAGAATTAACCCAAACACTAAACCACAGCAATCATGGAAAAAATTGAACTAAATCCGGAAATCAAAAAACAAGCTGACATCCTCTTTAAACTCATTGAGGATGAAGTAAAGGAAAAGCATGAAGATAGCGTTGCTGAGGCAATGGCAGCCGAATGGGGTAACTACCTCAAGAAATCCAAGGGTTTTGACATGCTCAAGTACGGGGAAGAATTGACGCTCACAGAAAGCGAACGTGCTATTTATGGGCTTGAAGAAAGCTTCCGCTTCATGAATGATGAGGCAACACATTCAATATCTACAGTGACTAGAAATGTTTTGCGTATTATTGATCTATGGAATTTCAAGTCCCTTGAGCAGAAGCAAGAAAACTTAAACAGAATTAGCGCGATGTTAATGATGGCAAAAGAGGATGCAGTGAAAATAGACGTTGAGTGGGCTGGGCTTCCCTATTACCGGACCCAATCCTATCGTGAGGAAATCGAAGAGCTTAAAAAGCCATTAAATGACTCCTAAAAAACTTAGGCTCACTAAAAACCGCCTTTATTGTCATTCTGAGAGGTTTATAAAACTGACGTTATTTAGCCTGAACAATTGAAGATCATCATTTATTAATGCGTCCACCCTAGAACCCATAAAATACTTCTGTTTTAGGCTCGACTTTACATAATAGGGAATTATGAGATCTGGAAATATACCTTCATTGTGCTTTAAATGCATATAGTCAGCATCAAGAATTATAAAATTGATATTACTCTATAAATACCGCAATCACCCCTCCGCATCACCCGCAAGGACTGCAAGAGGGTGCTCACCATCGGTTATCCGACGGAGCTGATGGTCGGTTAAACTGTTCATGTCGATGGACTGCAAGAGCCCGGAAAATTGATGGTGGTTTTTATTCGTAAAAGCCCCGCCCATTTCTTTTGCAGCTTGTTCCAGACACTCGTTAACGCCCTTATAATTTCGAACCTTTGCAAAATTGTCGAGGTTTTCCTGCAGCCTCTTGAGCCGGTAAACCTTCTGTGAAACTGGTATGTCTGTGACGTCCTCGATATAGCGGCTCCGGGTTTCATTGAAAAGATCCACCCATTTTTCTGCTAACTGGCTTGATGCCTGGATAGCCCTTGGATTATAATAGGAGAGCTGAGGCAGACTAACTTCGGTGCCGAAATTTTCTTTAACCGCCTCCCGCACTTTACTGGGTGTTTCATAACACGCCAAATGCATCACAATAAAGGATTTATGCTTCTCACTTAGTGTTGCCATAATTCTGTGTTTTATTAAAGATATTTCAAGATTTAAAAGTTTCTACCGCGCTGAATCTTCTTCAGCTCTCGTGTGACTTCTCTAATTACCTGGTTAATGTCTTCATCTGATAAACTACCACCAGAAACATTTATGCCTCCGTTGAAAGCAAACATATTGCTTCCTGCTGGGCTTGTCGTTGGTCCGGGTGGAAGTATTGGATTCATTGTATTTGGAGTACTCAGAGCCCCATTAACCAGATTTTTTAACTCTGCGAGCTGTTGTTTCTCTATATTGAGCTGCTCTCTATCAACTAAAAGCATAGCTTCATTGAGCATAATCATCTCGTTCGCACTGAACTCAGTAATCGCACTGCTTACAGCCACGTTTCGAGTTACACCGGCGCCGGAAGCCGAACCGTTTTCTAAATTTTTCAGGAAATCCAGAAAACCAGAAAAGTCGTCGAATGAAACGTTATCTGGCATTATCGATTCTCTGTTATCCCAAATTGTTTGGATAATGCTTTCACGCTCTTCTTCACTTAGATCCTGACTCGCTAACTGGTCAATCAAATTTTCAAGCGTGGTTCCGCCTACAGACTGGCTTAGATCAAATCCACCTTCTTCAATTTGTGCTTTAAATAATTCAATAGCTTCCTGAGTAGATAGTGCGCCATAAGTAATGGCATCATTGTAACGCTTAATTGCCCCTTCTATAGAATCCCCGTAGTCCCTGAATGAATCCTTGATTAAAGACCAAGACTCTCCAAGTCCTTTTCGCATTAATTGAGCTACAGCTTCACTGTGTGATAACCCTTGATCCCGCAAGTTTTGATAAATCTGCTCAAACTCTCCAAAAATATCCGGGAATAACTCAGCCAACTCCGAAAGCCCAGCTAAAAAATCTTCCGGATTAGCATAACCAAATGGCGCGCCACCTCTATCGCGATCACCGGTAAACAGGCTGTTGAACAATGATTCACCCCGGTTATAGTCCTCTTGGGAAATATTACCTCCAACAACAGGGCCACCAAGGTAAGCTTCGGTATTCTTAACAACAGCTCGTTGAAGCTCTTTGAGTGACAAACGAAGATCCTTCATTTCTTCAATTTGACGAAGCGCTTCTGCATTGTCTCTTTGATTACCCTGGAATAAGCCACTTAGAATGGTCGCCAAACCTCCGGCGACTCCAAGTATGGGTAGCGCCGCGTTTATGCCTGAAAACTCCCCAGCATTTTTAAGGCGTTGAATGTTCTCTAGATTCCTAAGTACATCAATAGCACCGCGAAGTACATTCTTTAGGTTTTCGTCTATCTTCCCAATAGCATCAGCCACGCTTAAGATGCCGGAAACCATATCAGCAATGTCACCAAAGTTTGCCTTAACCTTGCTCCCTCGGTCTTCCACCTCTCCCATGAGGCCAAGCATATCTTCCCACATTTCCTGTTGCTCAGGGCTCAGATCATCCTTTACAAGCTTGTAAATACCTTTGAGCTGCTTACTAAATTTCTGGGTGGCTTCTGAGGTCTTCTCTTGGTACTCACTTTGTGTAATTAAACCGGCCTCATATTCATTGTTAAGCTTGGTTATTTGCTGTGAATAACTTTTGACAGCATTTGAAGCCTGATTATTGAATAAATCAGTTGTTGTGATGAATTTAGAGTTGAAAGACCCTAAGCCTTCAGACGCACTTACAAATCCACTGATAATTTGCCTGGTAAACTCCTGCGTTTTGCCAGTAGCTTCAGTTTGTGTTATGATGTTTTCATTTGCTACAACCTTATTTTCTTTACCAAGGGCATTGAGAGCCTTGTAATTGCCTCGAATGGTAGTTTGCAGGGTTTCCTGTTGCTTACGTGCAGCAATAACATCTTCAAGCGCATCTTTTGATGATACAAGAACGTCCATCTCTTCCTCTTGTGCTTTCCCTAATTCGCGAAAGTTAGATGATCCTTTCCCAATTTCTTCCAGCCGGTTATTAATATTCGCGAGAGCTTGATCAAGTTCTTTCACATTAGCCGTACTAACATCTATTTCTTCCGTGCTTACGATGCTTATGCGGTTTTGACCAGCAACCATTGCACCTTGTGAACGCGCTGCTTCTGCAGCTGTAACCATTCTGCTTTGCACATCAAAGGCAATAGGTACTGTTATGTCTTTAAGTTCTTTCTCAAGCTGGTAGTAGCGCTCAGTAGCGTTTTTAATATCAAGTTCGGCCTGCAGTTGAACAATCAGCTCTTTGTCTGCACCGATTTTTTCAAGGTTGTTAATTAATCGCTGGCTTGGGTCTTCAAATTCTTCCAGCGTTTCGTTGAAAGCAGATAATGCTTTTCCAGCCATTGGCAGAACCGTTTTACCCATCTGGATGAGTGCAGCGTTGACCTTGTTCTTTGTAAGCTCCCAGATATTAGAAAGATTCGTTTCGACCTTTGATAGCGCTTCATCAGTTTCACCGGCAGCGCCTCGCATGTCATCCAGATTCTTAATAAAAGCTCCAGATGCTGATCCGGTGAGGGAAAGAACTCCGTTGAATGCTTCAACGTCCTCAAAGAGCTTGCCAATGGTTTCAGAGTTTCCGTTGGCAGCTTCTGAAACATATTCCAAAAACTCCTGAAGCCCTTTAGCCTCAAGCATGCTTTGATTGAACTCAATGCCGAGGCTTGCGGCTTCTTTCTTAGCCTGTTCCGTTGGCTTAATGATCTTCTGCAGTATACCTCGCAGTGCGGTCATCGCTTCCGTGGTATCTAAGCCTGAAGAGGTTAGAGCCGCCGTTGCAGAAAGTATTTCGCTTAATTCTGTGTTTGTTGCTGCTGCCAGTGGCGCTACTCGTCCGATGGATCCAGAAAGTTCCCCAAAGGTGGTTTTACCGTTTCGAACTGCCACGAAAAATTCATCAGAAACATTTTTGGCCTCGCTAGCTTCAAGGTTCCACGCATTCAAAGCAGTAGTGATACCGTCAGCCGATGTTTTTAAATCCGTGTTTCCTGCAATCGCAGCATCGGAGGCAACAGACAGGACCTCCATCGCTTCGTTGACGTCTGTAATGCCTGCGGATATCGTTTGATAAAGCGCCGGGGTCAACACGGATAGCGGTACCGCTTTAATCCTAGACAGGTTTAGCAACCGGCGCTCAAGGGCTTCAAAATCAACATCGGCCTCGTTAAGTAATGTTTTTACTTGAGCGAAATCATCTTGAAACTGCGATGCCACTTTGCCGGACGCCCGTTGTAAAGCTGCAAATGCTGCCACTGCTATCGTGGCTATCCATTGCTTTGCGGCTTTTCCAATTTTTTGCAAAGATCCAGACATATTCCGGCTGGACTTCTCGGTTTGCTGCTCAGATTTTCTAATAGCCCGGGTGTACTCTTCGGTCTCTCTCTCTAGTACATTGTACTCTCGCTGGAGGGATTCAATAGCCGCTTCATATCTTTTAACGGCCGCTGTAGAGTTAGAAGCGTCCCGAACTCTTTCAAGTGCTTTGATCTCGGCTGCCAGCTTCTGCATCGACTCAGAGGCTTTTTTATAATTCTGCTCCTGCTTGGTGGCATATTTAACCGCAGCACGATCAGCTGCATTTAAATTCTTTAGGTATTTGCTGGTATCTAAAACAATTTCATCTGCTATGGCCATTAGTTTTCCCGTCCTTGTATGTTATTTTTAAGCTTCTCAGCATAAATTTTTTTGTACTTCTTTGACTCGACAAGCACATCGATTGCTTCCGCTATTTTTCCAATGTCATTACTCAAAAACAATGGAGCAAATTCAAGAGGTTTTCCCGATTTGAAATTTTCCATATTTCTCTGAATAGCCTTGTCAAATCGCGTGATTTGTAACTCTCCAGAAGAGGAGGCTTCAAGGAAAAAAAATGTACTTGAAATGTCTTTTGTGTCGTCCATATCTGAATTTCTTAGTTGTTAAAAAAGGGAGGGCGCTCTATATACGCCCTCCCACGATGCCACACACATTACCTGGTACTTCCTACCAGCTCAATGAAAGCCGGTCGACCATTTGCTTCAATAAAACCATCACGCTCTTCTGCGCTCCATTTTAGCGGGTCACCTTCCGGAGTTTGAAAGTCTGGACCCTCAGTTGCCTCCACTTCTTCAATTTCCGTTGATTCGTGATCGAATGGATATTCTTCTTTCCATACATTTGTGCAAGTGTCACATCTGTAAGTGGCTGAGAAATCCCCATTCTTTGGAGTCACTGATAATGGCTCTTGCACGTTATCGCAAAGCTTGCAGAGCATCGAATAATTCTTCTTCGTTTTCATAGTCTTAGTTTTTTTGGTTATAAGTGTGATCCCATTTACCGCGGGATTGCTTAAGATGAGTTCGGGCTTGAGATATGTAGTCTTTCGCCGGGTGGATGTATGGTACACTTGGCATGTTCACTTGGTTTGCGACTACTTCATTAGCAGCAATGTCTTCACATATTTTGAAAGCCCGACCGAGACAGTCTTCCAGTTCTTCCAGTTGATTGTTGATAACTGAGACAGCCTCTTTTGTAAACGAGGTTCCTGACTTGTTTTTGGGCTCAGGCATTGAATAGCCATTACGTGAAAGCTCATCCAGCTCTTTCTTCAATGGCCCCATCTGTGACTTTAAATCATCCACGTCCTGTTCCAGTTGCTCAGTTTCGATTAGCTTTGAATTTGGGTTCGCAAGAGCCTTTGCCAAAGCTTGCTTCTTTTGCTTCCAATCATTGTGAATGGACTCCAACTGATTATTAATCATTTTGAGGTGCTCTTCGTGATTCTGTCTCGCCTTCTTTGAAGCGATTAAATCGCTGTAAGAGTCCAGTTCGGAAATGTTTGTTATTTCGGTATTCATAGTTAGTTATTTTGTGGTTTATAATTATCTAAAGCAGACTCGTCATAACGGGATTGGTAATTTTTGGGCGGGTCGTTTTTGAAGAGTTCATCGACATCTTCTGCGATTCCTTGTGCGTCAGGGGTGTTTCCATGTCCATTATACCTGGAAGAGTGCGCTTGGTCTTCCATTAAGTAATGCATAAAATCACTATGTTTTTGACCCCTCGTTTTGGGCTTGTTCTTCTTCTCGGTATAAGCAGAACGTATCTGGAGGTAGAATTTCCTCGCATGCTTCTCAAAAGACTTTGGGTCATCTACATGTTTCCGGTAGAATAAACACGGCTCAAGCTCCAGTGTAAAAAGGGCCTCAATAAGCTGTTTAATTTCATTTACGTTGTAACCCTCATCAATTAAGTTCTGAAAGTGAGTGGACTGATCATCATTAGGTTTAGTTGGTATCTGAGGATTGGCTTCAGAAAAGCACTCCCAAAAAAATGAAACAAGAGAGAGAGCATCTTCACTGATTTCTAAAACTGGTTTTTCGGAAGAGCTCTCTACTGGGGAGTTATTTGAAGAGTTAACTGAAGAGATAGTGTTAACCTGGTTAACCACCTTACCCCTGTCAGCTTTACCACCTTTGTTCTCAGCTTTACCACCTTCATTATGAGGTTTACCACCTTTACTGCCTACGTGGTTAATCTCGTTAACCACCTTTTCAGGTATAGATGCGGTGTATTCGTGGCGCTTCCAGCCTTGTCCAGAGAAGCCATGAACTGATTTTTCAATCCAACCATCACTTTCAGCCTGATTCAAATATTTGATAACCGATGGCTTTGAAAGTGAGGTACATTCAGATAGTTTTTTAATAGAGGGAAAGCAGCTACCCCCAGCCGAATCCATAAAACAAGAAAGCGTTAGTAGTACATGCCGGTAGGTTGGGTTTTCTGGGGCATAGTGAATAATGTATGACCGCCAGTCCCATACTTTGGGGTTTGGGTTATTCATGCAGCACAACTCCTACTCTCGAAGAGGTTCGGTTGGTTATTCATCCGGCGCCGGCCGTATTTCGGATTCCACTTGTAAAGATGGATCCTTATTCCTGACTTTGGGTTCTTCCGCTTCTCATCAAGTTTCAGAATCGGCGGCTCTCCATTGTCGTCTATCCATGGACCGGACGGTCTGGGGTTGGAGAGATTTGATAAGCTTCTTTTTACTGAGTCCTTATCGAAATTGAAAATCGACTTTACATCCTGGAAGTGATACTTCTCATCTGGATGCTCTCTGAAGAACTGCTTAATCGCTTCTTCCTGTGAGCTGGCTGACTTGATAAGTCGCCGCTTTTCTTCCGGTTTAAATCTGCTTGGTGGGTTAACTGTTCGATTGGTTATCATCCTCTCCTCCTTCTTTGAAGTGCGCCGGGAAAAGGCTAAATTATTAGCCCTCTCCCCTGGTCGTGGCTCTAACCACGGCCTTTTTTATGCAGCTACTTCTTCAGTTTCGGCTTCAGTTTTAGACTCGAGCCAACTTTCTACTTGCTGCTCGCGAAAACCAACACATTGTCCTGTTAGTCTTACCTTTGGAGGGAAATTGGGGTCTGTTTTAGATAGGCGCCAGATTGTTTGCCTGCTTACTGAAAGCCGGTCAGCTAAATCCTGAATGCGAATAATATTTAAGTTGCTCATGTCAATTACACTTTGGTTGTTGTTGTAACTGACAGAAACTAAAAAAGATGGACTGGTAGTCCTCCTAAACGGTTTAGGAAAAGTTTAGGAAATAAAATATCTCTACAATGGTAATGAGTTTTTAAAAGCTGACATCCTTCCCTCCAAGGCTTTACTTCCAACTTTTAGGTCTTTGTATTTAGATTCTACTGCTTCAATCAAACTTTGGTTTGTAACAGTTTTAGGAGACGGGTGATTAACCACAACCTCAAATGCTTTTTTGTAATCCTCTTTATTTGGTGAGTTAGGAATATTCTCATCTATCCAAAGATAAATTTTATCTTCAGTGCTTAATTCTCTTGGTCCGTTTTTAGTAACATCATTTTTTTTGGCCTCATCTATAATAATGCCCTCTAACCTTTCCAAGTGCTCTTTGTGTCGATCAATATATTTTTTTAGTTGAAGTAGAGATTTGAATAAAAGGCGATCATGAAGAAGGTTCTCAGTTGAAACCTCTGTAAATTTCAAGCCCTCAGCTTTTGGTGGTATTGGCTTTAAGACCTGAATGGGTAGTAAATTATCACCATTAATTAACTTAATTTGCTCATCTTGATCACTTGGCCAACCATATGAAATTGGAACTGATTCTTTAAGAGTTTTACTATAATTAGGTGATGGTATACACCTGTTCAAGTAATAATTCCTTGCCAATTTTTGCTCAAATTCAATTTCTTCTTCACTAAGTTCAGTAAAAAATAACCTTTCCCTAGCTTCATCTATTCTTTTGTCATTTTCCATATTACCCAATCTTAAATACTTTGGCTTTCTTGCCTGAAATTATTCGCTCCAGTTCATTGCTCCATTTCTGCAATGCCTCTCGCTTCTCATCCAGATAATCGTAATCAATGTACCTGGAGGTTACAATGTACTCTTTAGCCATGCCCTTATGATTTAGCACTTTCCCAATGTGCATGAAATCGATCTTAAGCCGCTGCATGTTGGTTGCTACAATATGCCGGAGATCATGTAACCGGAAATCATCCAGTTCAGCAACTTCTTCCACCCGATCCATAACCTGTCGGAAATACGAAAGTGGCTGGCCATCCTTCTTAGGGGAATTGAATACATATTCTTTTTCTCCTGTGAGCTCATGCAGATGTTCGAGAACTTCAATGGCTTTATCAGATAGCGGAACCACGTGTACACGATCCCCTTTGGTTTCTTTCTTGGGAATTATCCACAAAGCATTTTCAGTATCAATATCAGCCCATTTCATCCGGGAGGTTTCGCCCAACCGTTGACCGGTAATTAAAAGTAGCTTCAAAAGGCTTTGAGTTGGTTCCCTCTCTTCCTCCATAGCTTGCCAAATATTCCGTATATCTTCGGGATAGTAGTTGGTATCGCGAGTCTCCTCTTCACCAAATTTTGAAAGGCGTTTAAGTGGGTGGTTATCCGTGAACTCTTCCTCAAAGGCAAAGGAATACATCTTGGAGAAAATAGCCTGGATTCGATTAGCGTTATAGGGCTGCTTTTCAGCAATCTTTTTCAGAAAACGTTTCACATCACCACGAGTAACTTCATCAACTGAATACCTGCTAAATTTTTTTCTGATTTTGTTTAATCGTGACTTGTAAGATGATTGAGTGCTCTCTTTGAGTTCACGTTCTATATATTCTTTCTCAAATAAATCTGCCAGTTCTCCGATCGTTTTAGGTGCCTCACGATTTTTGAGGCGCTGCTTATCTCCTTGTGGGTCTTCACCGGCATGGACCTGAACTCTTAATTCATCAGCCCGGCGCCGAGCTTCTGCCAATGAAATAGAGGGGTAGCTGCCGATAGTAAATCGTTTAATCTTACCACCAAATCTATACCTGTAAAAAAACGATTTATAACCGGAAGGGTTTACCCTCAAGGCCAGCCCTGATTTCGAGGTATCAAAGATCTCAATTCGCTTCGGTGACTCTACCGTTTTCACATATGCATCTGTAAGGCTCTTTTCCATAAAAGTTCATCCTATTTGTTACCCCATACGTCGCGTGGGGTAACCCTGGGGTAACAAAATAACGTTATAGTGAGTTACAAGTCGATACTAATAATAACTCTTTAATGATTGATAGGCAAAGATTTACGTTACTAATGCGGATAAACTGAAACGGATAGTTATTTGGACTTTTTGGACTTAAAATCCAATGGATATTAAAATGTCCGTGCCGGTTCGAGTCCGGCCTCAGGTACACTACCGTACAGCCTGTTTCTTTTCAAAAGAAACAGGCTTTTTTTATGCCCGGCAATTTTGGTTTAAACGCTATAGCATCTTCTCTGGAATCCTTCTTTGATTTTGTTCTAGATCTCATTAATGATTCTTATCAAGAATTTAGAATGCACAACCCTATTTCAAGCTACAAATCCTTTATTTGCAATTTTTTATTGTTATAAAATTTCCTTTAATATCAATTCATGTTATTATTAGGTACATATGCTTATAGGCAATGACAAATAACGGAATGTAATGGATAAGAAACAGAACAAGACAGTGATGATCGTAGAAGACGATCTGATCCTGAATCTTCTGTATGAAAGCTACCTTGAGAAATTGGGTTATGACGCTGAAGGTGAGCTTGTATATGGTAAAACCGCTATAGAAGTAGCTCAGAAAATTAAGCCGGATCTTATTCTTATGGATATCTCTCTTGAAGGAGAAATTGATGGAATCACGGCCATGAAAGAAATTCGAAAATTCTCTGATGTGCCCGTTATTTATATAACAGGAAATTCGGATCCGCACCACGTTCAGAGAGCAAAAGAAACAGATTATCTTGATTACCTTGTGAAACCGATTGAATTCAATGACCTCAAGGAGTCCATTGAAAAGAATCAAAGTAAGATTCACAAGTAGTACAACTTCCTGAGCTCGCTCACCACCTTTATACCTGATAACTTACATTGTAGAACCATGAAGACGATTTCTCGTGCTTTCCTGATCAGCACATTAGCCCTGTTAACTGCCTGCTCACCTTCAAAACAGACGACTGAACCCACCTTAGAGACATCGGCGTTTACTTCCCAACGCCCAATCCCATATGAGGTAGAAGAACCCTCTGATTTCCAACAAGCTGTTGAAGACGGTTATCGCTCTTTTGACGGTAACCCGGGACCCAACTATTTTACAAACACCTATTCTTATACCATCAATGCCGAGCTTGTGCCTGCTGATACAATGCTGTTTGGAGAGGCAAGCATTTCATACACCAACAATTCTCCCGACACGCTAAGCTTTATGCTTTTTGAGTTAGCCCAAAACCTCCATAAAGAAGGAGTGCCCCGTAAAGACATTGCCGAAATAACGGGAGGCGTAAACATTACCCGTGTTACCATCGGCGGTGAAAGCGTAGTAGGCAATCAGAGAAGCCGCCCGACTTATATCGTTCAGGGAACTAACTTGATTGTATATCCAAATGAGCGAATTTTTCCGGATCAGGTTATCGACCTTGAGATTGACTGGAATTTCAAAATTCCCCAAGCCGGAGCAAGTGGCCGAATGGGGTACAGCCGAAAGAACCTCTATTTTTTAGCTTATTGGTTCCCGCATGTAGCCACTTATGACGATGTGTATGGATGGTTTGGAGATGACTTTACCGGAAACGCAGAATTTTATCATGATTTTGGAGATTACGACATAAATATCACTGCTCCTGAACAATGGATAGTAATGAGTACCGGAGCTTTTTTAAACCCTGAAGAAGTACTAGCTCCTTCGATTCTCGAACAGTACAATCATTCAACACAATCAGATTCCGTTGTAAATATTGTCTCTATTAATGACTTTAAGAATACTACCAATACCAGTGAATCAGGAAAGCTGACATGGAAATTCCAGGCTGAACAGGTTCGTGATATTGCTTTCAGTGCCACCCTTGAATCTCAGTGGGATGCCCTAAGAACACCCGTTGGTGATATAGACGGAGACGGTAATACCGACTATACTCAGATCAATGCGTTTTGGCGCGAGTCTGCTCCGCTTTGGGAAAAGTCAGCTGAGTACACTGCCCACTCTATTTCTTTTCTATCAGATTACACAGGCATCGAATACCCCTGGCCGCATATGACCTCAGTTGAGGGCGCCGGTATTATTGGTGGCGGCATGGAGTTTCCAATGATGACCGTAATCGGCAGTTATAATATTCCAAATCCCAATATTCCTTTAGAGCAAAAGCAAGAAGCATTGTATAATGTGACCGCTCACGAAATCGCTCATATGTGGATCCCTATGATCGTAAGTAGTAACGAGCGCCGTTACGCATGGATGGATGAAGGAGCAACTACCTATCACGAAGCTCAAGCCCGTTGGGATATATTTCCTGATACTTTTAGTCGCTTGAAAGAATTTAATAGCTACCTCCCCATAGCCGGCAGTTACTTAGAAGGTGAAATCATGCGTTGGTCTGATTACCATTATCCCGGACCGGCTTACGGAGTAGCATCCTATCCTAAACCGGCATCTGTGCTTATTGCTTTGAAGGGTGTGCTAGGCGAAGATGTTTTTACTGAGGCTTGGACAACCTTTATGGATCGATGGGCATATAAACACCCTACCCCTTACGATATGTTTAACACTTTTGAAGACGTCTCCGGAAAAGATCTGGATTGGTTCTGGAGATCTTGGTACTTCGAAACCTGGACACTCGACCAGTCAGTTGCAGGTTTTGAACAATCCGGTAGTGAAGCCACCATTACGATTGAAGATTTTGGCAATGTGGTGATGCCAGTTGATTTAACGATCACTTTTGAAGACGGCAACTCTATGAGTACCAGAGTTGGTGTCGAAGACTGGATGAGAGGTAAAAGGATGACATCTACAACCATCGAAGCTCCCTCAACTATTACAAAAATAGAAATTGATGCCGATCACTATTACCCTGACACAAATCGTCAGAATAATATCTGGATGAAATAAGCATCACCTTTCATATGACTTGAGAGAAAGCCCCAGTATACTTTAGGGGCTTTTTTAATATCCGTTTATTTTTACCAACTTTGAGTTTAAAGATTCAAGTAGAATGCTATATTTCTTTTTGAAATTTAAAACCATTGTACTATGAAAATTCTTCGAAACAGGGCTTTTCGCTGGATTCTTTTGATGTTAGGTCTTTCAGCTATTATTGCGCTTACAGGCATGAATGTGCTTTCTCTTTATGATTTGCGGGATCGCATGGTTGAAAGTGAAGAAGAGCGCCGCATTGACCAGCTAGATGAGATCAACGATACCATCAGAAATCAAATTCTGGAACCACTAAGGGGACTTTACCGGATTCAACTTGAACCTATTGAGAACGCTATTGCTGAGGATGGTCAGTTTCCTGAAAAAATTCAGGAAGTACTAACCAGGTCTTCAAAAAGTCCTTTTTTTGATAGCATTTATTTTACGCCCGAAAATGTTGATCCTTGTGATACCGGAGAAGCAATCTACAAATATGATTCTGCACAAAATGCCATCACCCCAACTAATGATTACCCCGATTTAGTATGTGATGGAGTTGGTCTTACAAGAACAAAAACTAAGATTCAGCTCAACGACTTCAATTACCGGTGGAACAACAACTTTGAGTTTGATACCCACAGGAGCCTGAATGTAGGATTGATCAATCTCTCAGAAAGCAGAATGATTGGTTACCTTACCCTCACTCTGAATGAAGATTATATTGTAAATGAGGTATTTCCCCCATTGCTAACCAGTTACTTTGGCAAAAGCAGTGAATCAGGGATTGTTGTTTGGGTAAGAGATTGGGCCAATAATCGGGTTATTGCTACCAATGATTCCACCGTTACCTACGATCGTGATCTGCGGGATCATAGAATGGGCTTTTCCGGTTCCGGCTTTTTTGATAACTGGTCTTTGAATATTGCATTCCTACAAACTCCCGTTTCAAATGCTTACAATGCTACTCTTGTAAAAAACCTCATTGTATTGGGAGTGGCTGTACTATTTTTAATGGGCGCATTGATTTTCATGTTTGTTACTGCACAGCGGGAACGCCACCTAGCGCAGCGCCAAGCTAGCTTTTTGGCAAATGTAACTCATGAATTGAAAACACCACTGGCTGTTATGCAGGCTGCCGGCGAAAACATCTCGGACGGCAGAGTCACCGAACCCAAAAGACTCAAGCAATATGGGGAACACATTTATAATGAATCCATACGGCTCAGAGGTATGATTGAAAAGCTTCTGGATGTAGCTCGGGTAGATTCTGGTCAGAACATGATTAAAGCTGCGCCTTATCGCATTCACGAACTCATGAACTCCTACTTGAATGAGAACAGGGAGTACATTGAAAACAAAGGCTTTGATGTGAAATTTAAGTCTTCAGCTGAGAAAGCAACGTGTATGATTGATAGCGATAGCTTTGAGACCATCGTTAATAATCTCACAGAAAATGCTGTCAAATATAGCAATGGCGAGAAGTATATCGAGTATCAGATTTCAGAGAATAAAGATGAAGTCTTTTTTAGTATCACCGACCATGGAATCGGCATTCCTAAAAAAGCACAAAAAAATATCTTTAAAAAATTCTACCGTGTAGATGAATCCGACTCATTGAGTAGCAAGATTAAAGGCCATGGATTAGGCCTTAGTATTGTTAAAAATATGGTTGAATTGAATGGTGGTAAAATTGATGTAAAAAGTAGTTTGGGTAAAGGAACAACATTTATTGTAAGATTTCCTAAATTAGCGGAAGACGAAGCTTCCGAAAATAGTTTACAAGGCTCACAGACGGGCACTTCACCAACACAAAAGAATAATAAGCACACAGAATATGTCGGATAAACGCATGAAAGTTCTCGTTGTAGAAGACGAGCCAAGTCTGGTTTTCACTTTACGGGATACACTTGAAAGCGAAGGTTATGATGTCGCCGTTAGCGAAGAGGGTACTCAAGCCATGGAAATGGTCAAAGAGCACAAACCTGACCTTATGATTTTGGATGTTATGCTGCCCGGTAAAAGCGGCTACGACATCCTGGAGGAAATCAGAAATGAAAAATACACCTTCCCTGTAATCATGCTTACGGCTAAAGACCAGGAACCGGATAAGGTGAAAGGCCTTAATCTTGGAGCCGATGATTATCTAACAAAACCGTTTGGTGTAAAAGAGCTCCTTGCCCGAATTGAAGCAAGGCTTCGTCGTGCAGGCACCTATTCTACATCTGGTGAAGTTGATATTTTGCAATTAGGTCCTATCAAAATCGACTTAATGGAGTCAGCGGTAATTAGGCCGGATGGAGAAGAAATAGAACTCACTTCCAGAGAGGTTGAACTCATCCGGTATTTACTTAAAAGCGCAAATGAACCTGTCTCCAGAGATGAACTTTTAGAAAAAGTGTGGAGATATGAATTCAGTACCAATACCCGTACAGTTGATGTTCATATTTCTAAACTACGGGCAAAAATTGAAGTCCACCCTGACGACCCCCGCTACCTGATTACCTTACATGGAGTAGGGTATATGCTTAGAAATGGTTAAGGATAGATCAGATTAACTGATCCATTTCTTTTTGCCGAACTGCTTCAACGAATTTGATGAAGTTATCTATTTGTGATAATAGTAGTTTTTGCTTGAATTCATCTTTCAAACCTGACTCTTCATCAAATTCATCTGTAACTCGGGGAATGAATACGCGTTCAGGAAATTGAAGTGCATTTCGGTAATTGGCTACCATCTGAAATTGTTCTACCGATCTAAGGGCTCCAAATGCTCCGGCAGATTCCCCTATAAACGCCATTGGCATTTTCTCAAACGCTTGCGGAAATGGGAGGTAGTCTACAAATAGCTTTAAAATTCCCGGATAACTTCCATTGTATTCTGGAATCACAAAAATTAATCCATCTGCTTCTACTATTGGTCTTCTAAATTTTTCTACTGCTGGCAGGTCTTTGCCATATGGCCCACCGATCACTTCTTTAAGAGGAAAGTCTGCAAGACTAATAACCCCTGCCTCTACCCCTCTTTCTTTATATAAAGACTGAACATATTTAGAAACTTTAAGTGCATTTGAATTAGGACGGTCGGTACTACTGATTATTTTTAGATCCATTAATCTTTTGTTATCGCAGATTTTGCATTCTTATAAACATACCATTTACTGATGAAAAACATTCCAACCATGCCTTTTCTTAAATACACCTAACTATGTAAGCGCTTTTTCAACAAAACCTATATATAAATAACTTTTTTATATTAATTGCCTAATTTATTTTTGAATTATACTTATAAAGGCATATATTTTCAGGTGTAATGAAGTGATCGCTGAATTACTTCATTACTACTTTTTATTCCGCCTAATATTTTTCAGAGAGTTCGGTTGGTTAGGCTGCGATTTGCTCTCTGATAGTATTAGTGACTCCAACAACAATAGGCGAAGTGCTGACGTGCTTCGCCTATTTTCTTTTAACAAACCTTGCTCTTTTAGTCTTCTTTTTGATTCTTAATCTCTTGCCACTTTTTCCAAAGCAAAGCTTCCCTTCCCTGACTTCCCCCTTTATACCATTTCTTATTTTTCAAAGCATCCGGTAAGTATTGTTGATCCACCCAGTTGTTAGGGTGATTGTGGGGATATTTATAGTCGTCTGAAGCATTTTCGACTCCAAGATGTTTGGCTCCCAATTTATTTGCAGTTTTATCTTTAAGATAGGGCGGGATATCCTTCACTCCTTTTTCACTGATTTCGCGATTTACTTCAAAGATTGCCTTGGTGCTATTACTCTTTGGGCACTGACTGAGATACAAACAGGCATGGGAAAGAAAATACATCCCCTCGGGCATACCACATTTCATAAAAGCTTCCTGGCATGAGTTTACAATGGAAAGAGCGTTTGGTTCTGCAAGTCCAACATCTTCACTGGCAAAGATAAGCAGTCGCCTGAAAATGAAATTAGGATCGTCACCTCCTTCCAGCATTGCATTCATCCAGTACAAAGCCGCATCAGGATCAGAACCTCTCATAGATTTAATAAAGGCAGAGGCATAATGATAGTGCTCGTCTCCAGTACGATCGTATCGCACATTCCTTCTTTGGATACTTTCCTTTGCTACTTCTAGGTTTATCTCAATAACTCCATTTTCATTGGGAGTACTGGATAGTACCGCCACCTCTAAAGCGTTGAGTGCATTTCGGATATCTCCACCGGCCATTTCAGCGAGATGATCAAAGGCAGCGTCTTCTACTTCAATTTCCTTTCCACCCAGCCCGCGTTCTTCATCCTTAAGTGCACGATTAAGCATCAACTTTACTTCATCCATGGTTAAGGGGTGAAGTTCAAAAAGCTGGCATCTCGATAACAGAGGATTCACTAAAGAGTAGAAAGGATTTTCAGTTGTTGCACCCACTAAAGTGATTATTCCTGACTCTAAATGAGGAAGCAAAGCATCCTGCTGGGCTTTATTCCAGCGATGAATCTCATCTACAAACAAAATAGTTTTACGGCCATTGAGTTTACGGAGCTTCTCAGCTTTGTCAACTACATTTCGCAATTCTTTGATTCCATCAAGCACGGCGTTAATAACTTCAAACTGAGCTTTTATCTCTCTGGAAATAACATGGGCAAGCGTGGTCTTTCCTGAACTCGGCGGGCCATAAAAGATGAGTGATCCGATAATCCCACTTTCGATCATCCGCTGGAGCATCTTTCCTTCACCAACCAAATGCTCTTGTCCCGCAAACTCATCCAGCGACTGTGGACGCATCCGTGTAGCTAAGGGCTCGCTATACTGTGGGTTTTCTTTGTTGGATTGAGATCCAGACTTTTTTTCTTGGAAAAGATCCATGTTTTAGGCTTGATGTTTAAGCATGTATAATGTATGTGTTTCTTTATCCTTATGAAAGATGAATATGTACTGTTGCAGGATACATAGAAAATGTAGTTCAAGCTATCCGCTTAGACCTAAATAACGCACAAGCGAGACGCTTGCGCTATTTGTGCCACCAACCGTAGGGGTAATTCATGAATTACCCCTACGGTGTTTTTACAGTAATGATTTCTGATTCCCGAATCTATCCAGGTACTGCTGAAGCTTTACTTTCTTACGCGTTGAATCGCTTGTCATATATCGAAGCTTACCAAAGATAGGCCGTTCTTGCCAGGCACGATCAAATCTACCCAAACACCAGAAAATCCCTGAATAGCTGTTGGGATCACGTCCATCCAGTGCATATTTGTTGTTGAGTTCTATCATGTAGTCTAAAGCGGTTCGGTAATCTGGTGTCCACTCAATGATTTTCTTTCCCCACAACATGCGCAGGTAGTTATGCATTACCCCGGTTTCCCGAAGTTCGGTTTGAGCGGCATTCCAGATTTCATCGTGCGTTTTGGATTGCTCAAATTCTTCCAGAGAATAAATCCACTCCCGCTCATCACTTTCGTGTTTACTGGTCGTTTTCTTTACCCAATCCGGCAGACTTTCAAACTGATCATAATCTGGTCGGTGATGCGCATAATGAAAACCAACTTCACGCCAGGTAATCACTTCATCCAGAAACGACTCGATATTCGGATCCCCATTAAAAAAACCTGAATTCTTTCCTTTATTTGGGGTGATGGAATCTAAGTCCCAATCGTCGGGCTGGTGATCAAAAACTGTTTTCACAATTTCATACTCACTGATTTTCCCAAAATGAAGCCACGGGCTTAATCCACTTGAAGCTTTCGCATCCGGATCATTACGCCGATCATCATAATTAAAAAGGTTGTGTCCTACAAAGTGTCCCAATTTACCCAAGGCTGCTTGACGAGTTCCATCCAGCTCTGCCACTCCCACTTCGTGATCAATAGGGAGTTCAGAAACCGTTTTCTCAATGTCAGCCAGTGCTTCATTCGCCGGCGGATATTTCTTTAGAAATGAATCAGGTAACTCGATCTGCTTTTGATTCTCTAAATCACCTAAAGGATCTTTTTGTGGAGGATGGGTGAAGGCTTCCAGAAAATGCTTTTGCATAATCTTCCGGAATAGATAAGCCGAATATGGATCTTTATCTGTGACTCCGAGAGGAATAATTCCATTTGAGTCAATAGTGGTGTATGGTACCTCGATATTTTTACCTACACTTTCGTTATGAGAACGGATGATGAATACCGGGAATTCATCAGAAACTACAGAAACTGCATTACTAGCTAACTCATAAAAAAGACCTTTTCCAGCTCCTTGCTCGGGCTCCAAATAGCTGAAGTAATTTAGGTTTTTCTCCTTCGCGTATTCCAGATTCTCCTTCATCCCCTGCATCATAAAAGTATGAATTCGATCTGATGCCCAAGGGTAATCGACGTTTAAACCCTCATAGACTAATAATGGTTTTGCATATTTATGCGAAAGTGCAATTGCATATTCAAACGCATAGTTATAATGGAAGCGTCGGTTCACCTGCATCCAGTAAAGAATGTACTCTCCATCGGGGTTTACGTCGTTATCATTGCGCTTAAATTTTCGGAGGCTATTAATGTTCTTCATAGGTGTTTGAAAACCAAATCGAACATAAACTAATTCCTGTATGACATCACTTCGGGACTAAATGGCATCACTTTAATTCTCTTCCCACTGTTTTCTTCTATTTTTTTAGAAACAATGATAATCGAACTATCGGAAGGAGTTCCTTCCACCGAGTATTCAAATTGTAACACACCCAATTCCAGGTCCTCTATACCAAAAGACTCATCAAAGCCATCTTCTAAAATTCCATACTCAGCAACTGCAAAGCCTACCATCTGTAATTCCTGCCTCATTAAATCCTGAACCCTATTTTTATCAGCACTGGCTTTTGTATTCTGAAATACCTGAAAGCTTATGATCAAGACTGGAATACTGGCAAGGGAGATCACACTCAAACTAGCTCCGACAAACCAATACCAAGGCTTAAACTTTGAGGGATCTCCTTTTTCATACTCCTTATAACCTTTATAAAGTAGCCAAGGTCCTACTATCAAAAGTAGTAGCATGCTAAAAAGTACGGATAGAGTTTCGAAACTGACTTCTATTTCATTGGGAACTTCTCCCGCGAATATATCGATCGCTGCAATGGTTTCTAAGCCGAGCAAGATCACTCCAGGATTGGGATTAAAAAGATTTATTGGATTGTAGACCATCCCATTTCCCCAAAAGAAAGAACCGCCAACGCTTCCTAATATTACAATTACCACAACAATCAGCCATTCATTTAGATGCTTAATTCCGGACTTCATACTCAACCCCCTCTTTATTTAGAGTGAATTCCATCTCAAAACGACCGGCTTGTCCGTCATAATTTTCAAACCCGGGCTGTTCCCCTAGTGAGATGTCTGTAACTACAATGATACTCAGTTCATCTGCTTCTTCATCTATTTCATAAAAGAAATTTGTATTGTCATCACGTACTGTATCTTCCTCCAGGTCAAAATTCGATATATAAATACCATTCTCTCCCAACTTTTCCGGGATCAATTCGCGAGCAGTCTTTACTATCGAATCCCGATCCTCCGAGTGATATCGTGCAAATATATGGGTCAAATCTTTTTGCACATCATTCTTAGTAACGCCTTCATCAATTATTTTCCTGATTTCAAGCAGTAGACTTTTTTGGTAATCCTTCCTGCTGTAGTCATGGGTAAATAAGAGCATATTGATAACAATCAGAGTGCATGTAACTCCAATAAATATTCTCTTATAGTTTCTTGAATCTAGTTCGTCACTGGCAAACATGATGAGACTACCCAGAAAAGCGACGACTACACAAAGCAGTAAAAAATAAGCCAGCCAAATATTTCCCATTGAAAGTGGGATCACATAAGCCAACGGAGCTGCTATGACTGCACCCAGTAATACTTTTGTTTCTTTTTCCATAAAACAAGCTTTTTTAGTGTTTTACGGATTATGAGCAAATTCGATTATTAATGCAAATGATTATTCCCGATTCAGAGATTCTATAAACTTCTCCGAGCTTTCCCAGATAGCTTTCTTATCCTCTTCATCCCGCTTATCAAACATATTCACCATAAAATTAGAACGGCCGTTTTTGGAAAAAGTCTCACGCTGTTTATCTATAAAATTCCAGTAGAGATAGTTAAAGGGACAAGCATCTTCCCCGGTTTTCTTGCTGATTTTATATTCGCAGTGCTTGCAGTAATCACTCATCTTGTTGATGTAATTCCCACTGCTTATATAGGGCTTGGAAGCCAGCACGCCACCATCAGCAAAGGTTGACATCCCCAATACATTTGGAAGAACCACCCATTCATAGGCATCTACATATGCAAGATGAAACCATCGGTTTAATTCTCGGGGATCTGTTTCAGTGAGGTTACTGAAATTGCTCAAAACCATAAGCCTGGGTATATGATGAGAATATCCCTCCTTAATTACCGGCTTCAAGCATTCACTCATACAGTTCATTTTCGTTTCTCCCGACCAGTACATCTCCGGAAGTTTATTGGTGAAATTAAAGTGATTTGCCTCGCGGACTTCAGGCATCATAGCCTCGTAATAAACCCTTACATATTCTCTCCAGCCAATTACCTGGCGAATAAATCCTTCCACCGAATTTAATCGAGCCTCTCCATTTCGATAAGCCTCCTCGGCTTTATCACAAACTTCTTTGGGAAGAATGAGTCCGTTATTCATGTATAAAGATAAGTGTGAGTGAAACAGGTCATATTTACCCTGCGCCATGGCATCTTCATAAGGACCAAATTCATCTAGGCGCTCATCTATAAATTCATTCAGTCTGTATAGAGCTTGCCTCCTTGTAACAGCATAGGTGAAGCCCTCACTTTCCCCAAAATGATCCGGAAACCAATCCTCCACCATATCAATCACTTCCTGCGTTATTTCATCAACCTCCGTTTCAGCTATTTCAGGAACCGGGTGATCTTTAGGAAGTTTCTCTCGGTTATCCTCATCATAATTCCATTCGCCCCCTTCCGGCTGATCACCATTCATTAAGTAACCGGTCTTTCGGCGCATGTCCCGATAAAAATATTCCATCAGCCAGCCATCGGCTACTTTCTCTTTATACTCATCGGCATCCGCCAGAAAGAAATTGTTTGGGATTTCCTTAACTCGGTTTTCATATTGCCTTTTCACCTTACCAACCCGTTCCCGTGAATCCCACTCAGAAGGTGTCATGTACGTAAGAGCCAATTCTTCATGTTTGGACAGAATTTCACTCAACCTATCGTCATAATGTTTTCGGGTTGAATGATAAAGTACCGGAAACCCGGCTTCCATACACTCAAGAGCAAAGTGGCGCATACTGCTGAGCAGATAAATCAGTTTCTTTTTATGATATGGAAGTGCCTTCCCTTTCTCTGCTGCTTCGATGAAAATCAGCAACGGCTTCTCTTCCCGAATCCAGCTGGGCCAGGCATCCAGGTTTAACTGATCATGCAAAACAAACACTGCCTTGTCATGATCCTTTAAGTTCACTGGTTTTATTTCTGAATCGATATGTGATAAGTATTGTCTGCTCATGCATATGAAATTGCAGGAATCTCAAAGAACGTTCCTTAATTCGAATTTTAAATCACTTTAACTATACTGTCATCAAAATAAATTCTTGAACTTTAACTTAATACTATTATATTAGTATTAACTAATTCAGACTTACGCATATGAGAAAATCATTGACACCCCTTGGAGAATCGGAAATGGAAATCCTACACCACGTGTGGGGAATGGGGGAAGCAACAGTAGCACAGGTTCAGGAGGAAATCCTGAAAACCCGGAAAGTAGCCTATACTACTGTCATGACAATCATGAAGAATTTAAATGACAAAGGATATTTAAAATATCGCAAAGACGGTGTGACTTATGTTTACAGCGCACGCAAAAAACCCCAGGATGTACAATCCAGCCTTGTCTCCGGAATGATTGACAAAGTATTTAAGGGATCAACATCAGCATTGGTACAAACGCTGGTTAAGGGAGAGAATTTAAGCGAAGGCGAACTCAAAGAACTTCGCGATATGATTGACGACATGGAGGAAAAGTAATGTACGAACTCGTTGAACTCATCAAGAACATTGGAAATATAAGCCTGGATACCTTTTGGTTCCCCATATTAATATGGACGGTATGCTGTACTCTTACATTTGTGTTCCTTAAAACAAGAGAGAAGCTAAATCCTCTTTTTCATTACCATCTTAGAACAGCTGCTTTGTTGTCTTTGCCTTTTGGAATTGGGATTGCCGCCTTGATGAGTAAAATTCCAGAATGGTTTGCTTCTTCGAACCTTGAAACTGCTTTTTTTGTGGTTCAGAATCCTATTGAGATAGTACCTTCTTCAGACCCAGCTTCTGCTGCACTTCTAATTAATTGGCAAGAACCCTCTTTTTTTATTGGCATGATAACTTTAATCGTGTCACTTGTTTCAGTAGTGATGCTTGGTCGACTCCTCAGCAATTATGTAGCGTTGAAGTCTCTTTACAGGAACTTAAACCTTTCAGAATTGCAATCTGTTGATGGTAGAGAAGAAGAATTTCCTAAAAAGTCTTCTATTAAACTCGCTTTTCATGATCATCCGTTGGTTCCATTCACTTTTGGATGGAAGCAACCGGTGATTGTCCTTCCAAAATTACTCCAACATGAACCGGAAAAACTGGACATGGCCCTGCAGCACGAACTCACCCATATTAAGCGTGGTGACTACCTGTTGCAGTTGGCACTGTCCATGATCGAATCTCTGTTTTGGTTTCACCCGTTAATCCGATACGGCAACCAAGAGATCGATACCTATCGCGAAATAAGTTGCGATCAGGAAGTCCTTTCCAAATCCGATTTCTCCATAAAGTCTTATGCCAATCTCTTGTATGAATTAGTGCCACTCAATACCGGTGTTGGGAAACTCTCGGTGAGTATGGCAGTTAAAAATTCAACACTTAAAAAACGTATCAAGACCATGAAATATCACAAATTACATAAAGCCTCATTCAGGCAAAGCATCTTCTTTTTATTCCTGATGATTTTAGGAATTACCCTTCCAATTGCCTGCTCTGATTTACGAGGTCCACAGGGATTAAGTGAAGAGGAACTTATTAATACAAAACTTGATATTGGAGAATCAACGCTATCTGTTAACAGACAAGAAATTTTTACTTATTCTAAGCATAGTAAAGCCTCACCTCTTAGTAGTGGCTTTGCCTTGTCTGCAAAGGACTATGGAACCATTGTATTCTCTGGCATTCAATTTGATGGAGCCACCAAAACTGGTTCTCTATCCGATAACACTATTAGTTTTAAGACCAATGAACTTCAATTTAGGATTATTAAGTCTTCGGGTAGCTTCATTGATGGAAATGCTCAATTGTGGGTTAGACACCTTCCCAAAAAAGTACCATCAACTTGGAATTCTTCTATCATTCCGTACTCAAAACTTAAGAACATTGATTTCTCAGAATGGCCTTTTAGGGATACTGGACCCTTAAGTTCTAGTTCTGATGAAGATTACTTCGTAGTTGTTGAGGAAATGCCTAAACTGAAAGGCGGAATGGCTGGACTTCAAGCCAAAGTCGAATATCCTCAAATGGCTAGAAGAGCTGGCATTGAAGGTCGCGTTACCGTTCAGTTTATAGTAAATGAGCAAGGTAATGTTGAAAATGCAAAGGTCGTTAGAGGTATTGGCGGCGGAGCTGATGAAGAAGCATTACGAGTAGTAAGACAGGCTCAGTTTACACCCGGTATGCAACGTGGCCGTACTGTTAGAGTTCAATATGCCTTATCTATAAACTTCAGACTGGAAAACTCAGATTTCACAACATCTACTCCTGAAACTGAGGTTGAAAAAAGCCAAGGTTCTGGATTATAAATTCACTTTACATTTACCTCAGATAGCGGAGTTTACAGCTCCGCTTTTTTTATTTGAACTTTTTTGAAACTTCTTTTTTTATGTGGCGTAGTACTGTGTTAGATTATAATCAAACTAACTATATCAACATGCCAGCTAAACTAAGAAAATCAAGAACAGACAAAATGCTTGCCGGCGTCTGTGGCGGCTTTGCTGAGTACCTTGGATGGGACGCTACTCTAGTTCGTATTATTTTTGCCCTGATTCTCGTATCCAGTTTTGGAACAGCTGTACTCGCCTACTTCATCTTGGCCATTGTAATGCCGGATTAAAACCTATCTTATACGAATCTATTCCTCCCTTTAAACTCGATTGTTGTAAAATTCCTGTTGCATTAGCATCTTGAGCTCCAACAAACATGGAATGCTTATGAAAGTTGGAATTGTTGGAGATGCCAAGCGTGCTGTTGCATGGGAGAAACACCTTCGCCCACATCGTATTGTAAAGGAAGTGGAACTTTGTGCACATATAAACGAAGTTGGAAAGGTTGACGCATGTCTTCTTATTGACGACACAGATCAAAATCTAGATCTGCTTTTGGAGGGCATTCATCAAGGTTTCAACTGTTTTTTAATATCCCGCCCACCAACCAACACTCAGAAACTCGAAAAAATATATCGGGCAACTAAGGAGGCCGGAGTTCATATTCAGTTTTCGCACTGGCCCACTCTTGCACCTGCTACACAATGGATGATGGATCGCATGTCTCGCCCCTCTTTTCTAAGTATCACCCGTGAAGTTAATTATACTCAGTTCTTAAATAAGCAGGAAGAGTTTCAGCAATTTTGGGTGGATGAATTAGGTCTTTGCATGAAGTGGGTGGATAGTGGCATTCATCATGTTGAAGCAAAAGAAGTTTCTATTGAAGGTAAACACGTTGTTGGAAGTCACATATTTATACGCTTTGATAATGGGACAACCTCAGATATTAGAATTTATACCGGTGCTGCCGATAATACCCACCAGCGAATTGCCTCATCAAAACAAGAAGTACTAGAATGTAATGTTCCTTCACAGTCAATTAGGGTAGGGCGCCTAAATTCAGGAGGAAATCTTTACTTTGAAAAACAAACCTTTGATCCTGCAAAGTCAGCTGAAAAGGCAGCTTTAATTTTCCTGAAGGCCATACAGATGAATCAAGAGCCCCCCTACAACAGTTACGATGCCTATCAACTTTCTCTTCAGATAGAAAAGATACAAAAACGCCTCTCACAGTTTAATTAAGGGCTATGTTAACTTAATGTTAACTTTCCGTTAACATACCATTTACTTTAAGTTAACAATTCCTTAACATTGGAGTAGACAAAACAGAGAGGTTTCTATGAAATTTAAGACCATAAGCATACTACTTTTAGCCTTGTTATTCACAACAGGCCTTAACGCACAACAGACTATCACTAACGAAGAGCACAAGAAAGTTGTAACTAACATTGATGGAAATCTTTTTAGTGTGAAGTTTCTGGAAACAGATGGAACTGTAGCACAGGAAGGCCAATACTGGGAAGAAGACAACCTTCTTAAACCACATGGCACTTGGACACTTTATTCAGCCGGAGAAGTAGTAACAACTTCTACTTTTAATAAAGGAGAAAGACTTTCAGTAGAAACCATCGTTAATGGAAAAGTTATTAAAGCTGATAAACAAGCTTTAACGATTAAAAAATTAGAACAAGAGATTAATCAACTCGAAAAGAGGTTAGCTGATTTAAAAAAGAACTAAACAGCTGATAATACAATACCGCACCAATAAAAAGGAGGTGCCACTATGAAAGCTAAGTTATACGAAAAATACTACAAATTGGGATTTGACTACTACATTCTTAAAAATGTATTTGGACTCCATAAGCCCGATAAAAACATCAAGCGTTTTTACTACGCAGTTATTGCGACAGCACTTTTAGTAGGTTTAGCAATAAACTAAGAATACAGATTGTCACTTAATCAAGGCTTCATAGCTTTGAACAATTTTTTTAGCTTACTTCTAGACATAAGGCCGTCTACAAAGTTAAACTGACCAGCTTGAAGCCTTTCCCCACCGTCTATAACCACACATTCTCCGGTTATATAAGGTGCTAAGTCTGACATTAAAAATATCGCAAGATTGGCGAGCTCTTCATGCTCGCCATATCTTTTGGCAGGAATTTTATTCTTAAAGTTTTTCTCCAATACTTTTTTAGGAACCAACCTTGACCATGCCCCTTCTGTTGGAAATGGCCCAGGGGCTATAGCATTGACTCGTATTCCATAGGTTGCCCATTCAAATGCCAATGATCTCGTCATAGCTAATACTCCCGCTTTACTACAAGCTGATGGTAGTACAAATGCACATCCGGTGCCTTCAGCATAGGTTGTCACCATATTGAGGATATTCCCCTCTTTTTCATTGTCAATCAGGTAGTTTCCAAAAACATGAGTGCAATTAAAGCTTCCGTGGAGTACAATATCTACTATCGCTTTAAAGCCCCCGGGCGATAAGTCTTCTGAGGCAGACAAGAAATTACCTGCAGCATTGTTGACTAAACCGGTAATTGATCCAAAATCTGCAATGATTTGTTCAAACATTGATGTCACACCATCATATTCTCTAACATCACATTGATAGTATCTAGCAACAGCACCTTCGCGTTCACCTTGAATCTCTTTTACTGCTTTTTGAAGCTTTTCTTCCGTTCTTCCACAGATAGCAATATCAGCGCCACTTTTAGCAAATCCTTTTGCCATAGCTAGCCCTAAACCACTGCCACCGCCAGTAATTAAAATGGTTTGTCCTGATAGCGTGTCTTCTTTGAACATGATTTCCCCTAATTTAGATTTTCAAAAATTCCAGCTGCACCCATACCGCCGCCAATGCACATAGTAACTAATCCATACTTAGATTTACGGGCTTTCATTTCGTACAAAATTTGAGTGGATAGCTTAGCTCCCGTACATCCTAATGGATGCCCCATTGCAATAGCGCCGCCATTCACATTAGTTATTTCTTTGTCTAAACCAAGCTTTCGGATTACAGCAAGTGACTGTGAAGCAAAAGCTTCATTCAATTCAATCAAGTCAATATCTGATAATTGTAAGCCTGATTTCTTAAGTACTTTTGGAACAGCTTCAACCGGACCTATACCCATAATTTCCGGGGCAACACCTGCGACCTGAAATCCCACATATCTTGCCATGGGCTCTAATCCTAATTTTTCAACCATCTCGCCACTCACTACCACTACGCCTGCAGCAGCATCATTCATTTGAGACGAATTCCCGGCCGTCACACTCCCATCTGACTTAAAGGCTGGACGCAATCCTGATAAAGCTTCTACAGACGTATCTTTTCTCGGCCCCTCATCCTGTTTGAAGGTGAAAGAATCTTCAACAACTTCACCGTCGGCTGTTACTTTTTTCTCATGTACTTTAATTGGGGTGATTTGGCCCTCAAACTTACCTTGCTCCCACGCCTTAATTGCTCGCTTGTGACTTTGGTAAGCAAATTCATCCTGATCTTCGCGGCTTACATCATATTTCTTTGCAACATTTTCGGCAGTGATACCCATGCTTACATATACTCCGGGTTTTTCATCCACTAGATCTGGATTAGGTTGAAACGACATTCCACCCATGGGGACCAAACTCATAGATTCAACACCACCCGCTATAATCACGTCAGCACCACCGGCCATAATCCGTTCAGCAGCCATAGCTATTGTTTGCAGTCCGGATGAACAGAACCGATTTACAGTAACGCCAGGAACTGAGTCTGGCAATCCACCCAACAAAGCGATCTGTCGTGCCATATTTAACCCCTGAGAAGCTTCAGGGAATGCACAACCCATTATAACATCTTCAACCTGCTCAGCCTCTAAGCCTTTGGTTCTGTTCAGAAGATCTTTGACTACCTCTCCCCCCATAGAATCCGGCCGTGTAAACCGAAGTGATCCTTTATTAGCTTTACCACAAGCTGTTCGTGTTGCGGCTACGATGTATGCTGTATTCTTAGACATAAGACTTTAGATAAAAGATTTAAGAAAATTTCTTTATAAGTGTGAATATCATTTTCTGTATTTCAGTTAAATCTGATAAAATGCTTTCAAGCTCTTCTTTTAATATGTATCCAATATTTTCACTAATAATTAGTTGCGTTTCGAGTTCGGAGCAAGACCCAAAGGAAATATTTAGAAATTGCCGAAACTCTTTGTCAGAATTTCTTCCCGCACCTTCTGCGATATTAGAGCTTATAGAAACAGAGCATCGTCTCATCTGAGAGACGATCCCAAACTTTTCTTCTTTAGGGAATTTCTTAGTAATTATATAAATGGCAGAAGCAAGCTCTATTCCCCTCTTCCATACTTCCAGTTGCTTATAATTATGCATCTATGAGTCTCAAGTCTTTCATCTAGAATCTGAAAATCTAATTTCTTAACGGTTTCCCTTTCTTCAGCATGTGCTCCATTCGGGCTAGTGTACGGTCGTCTTGGAGGCACTCAAGGATGGCTTCTCTTTCCAGTTTCAATAGGTAAGATTCAGGAACTTCCTGTTCTTCACTGAGATCTCCTCCCGCTAATACATAAGCAACTCTGGTAGCAACTACCTGGTCATAGTCAGTTACGTATTTTCCTTCATGCATAACGTGAAGCATTAATTTCATGGCAGCCAGTGCTGTTTTTCCAAGTACTTTTATAGAAGTTTCTGCCGGTGACTGATATCCAGCCTGAACAAGGTTTAAAGCTTCTTCCTTTGCTGTTTTGATGAGCAGATCACGGTTCATAACAATTGTGTCAGAGTCGCGCATATACCCAAGTTCACGAGCCAAATGTGCACTTTCCGATACTTTTGCCATCCCGATAGTCTTAAATACTTCCCGAATAAACGGTAATGGATCTGCTTCCCCTTCCAACTTATCCATGGCACGGCGGAGTAGCTCGGTTGTGCCTCCACCGGCTGGTATCAGCCCAACCCCTACTTCAACCAAACCCATATAAAGTTCATGATGAGCGACTACTTTATCGGAATAGAGGCAAAACTCTACGCCACCACCCAATGTTTTCCCGAATGGTGCAGAAACTACAGGAAACGGTGCATAACGTAATGCAACAGCCGTTTTCTGAAAATTGGTCACGGCTTCTACAACGCTATCCCAATCATCATTTTGTTTGGCGACTAAAGCTTCTTTCAGATTAGCGCCGAATGCAAAATTATCTGCATCGTGACTAATAACGAGTGCGTCAAAATCTTTTTTAACGGTGTCCAGAGATTTATACAAAGACTGAACTAACTCGGCTCCCAAAGTTGAGTGCGGAGTATGAAATTCAAACAGTGCAACTCCATCACCGAGATCATGCAAAGCCACACTGTCATTTTCCATAACCGGATTACGCTCTTTGCGTAGCTGGTGAACTTTAATTTCGCCTTTAGCTTCAGGTGGAGTATCAATCATAGATTTAGAAGCAGGATCGTAAACCTGTCCATCTGAATAAAAAGAATGGATTCCGGCATCCAACATTTCAGTAATTATTTCAGGAATGTCTTCGCCCTCTTTCTCAAGGTGTTCAACCATATTCTGAATTCCGAGAGCATCCCATCGCTCAAAAGGCCCCATTTCCCAATTGAATCCCCACTGCATTGCTCGATCGATAGAAAGTGGAGAATCCGTAATTTCAGGAATTCGGTTTGCCGCATACAGCAACAGGTCTTTATGCACGTTCCATAAAAAAACTCCAATCTCACCCCCAGAAAATACCAGGAACTTCAAGCGCTCAGCAGTGTCTTTAATCTTGTTGGCCTCTTCAAGAATGGGATCTTCAAGCTCTTTTTGGGAGTCATATTCAAAATTATCAGGGTTGATGACTTTGTATTCTCCATCCTGCTTGGAGTAAAACCCTTTTCCGGCTTTGTTCCCAATCATTCCTTCGTCTACCATTTTCTGAAATTCATCCGGCAGATTAAAGGTCTCCTGCATTTCATCATCAGGAATAGATGGATATAGATTTTTAGCTACGTGATTGGTCACATCCAGCCCGGCCATATCAGCTGTTCTGAAAGTAGCCGCTTTGGAATAGCCTGTTATTGTTCCTGTCAACAGGTCGATCTCTTCAGCCCTAAAATCTCCGTTAAAGAAATACGGCATAATGTTAGCAATCGAGAAAATACCTATTCGGTTGGCAATAAAGTTAGGGGTGTCTTTACAGATCACTACCCCTTTACCCAAGGTCTTTTCACAGAATCGATGCATAAATTCTGTGACATTGTCAGACGTTGTTTTAGTTGGAATGACCTCCAGCAACTTCATATACCGTGGAGGATTAAAGAAGTGTGTTCCCAGGAAATGAGCTTTAAAATCATCACTGCAGTCTTCACTAATTTCACCAATTGGAAGTCCTGAAGTGTTTGAACTCACAATCGTTTCCGGTTTCCTGATCTCCTCGATGCGAGACATCATATCTTTTTTGATGTCCATCTTTTCAATAATGACCTCGCAGATCCAATCTGCATCCTTCATCTTATCAAAGTCATCTTCAAAATTACCAACCTCAACACGTTGGGCAAAATCAGGTCTCCCAAACGGTGCCGGCTTCATCTTTGATGCTTTTTGAAGGCTCTCCTCTGCTGTTTTATTTGGTCTTTTCGGGTCATCACTTTTCAGATCCAGTAAAATAACTTCCAGTCCGGCATTAATACAGTGAGCCGCTATTTGGCTCCCCATCACTCCTGATCCCAATACCGCTACTTTCTTGATCGAATATTTAGTTGTACTCATTATGTATGATTTCTAAGATTCTTCTTCTGCGTAAATACTGTCGATATCTTCTTTGTACTTTTTATTGATCACGCTTCGCTTAACTTTAAGCGTAGGAGTGATCTCTCCATTTTCAATAGTAAACTGATCTTCCAAGAGCTTGAATTTCTTTACCTTTTCCCATTTTGAAAGGTCTTTGTTTACTTTATCTATCTCCTTTTGAATGCGACTCAGGACATATTTATTCGTGGTTAAGTTGTCCTCAGGAAATTCATGATTTGTAGTCTTAAAACGTTTTTTCATGTTTTCCCAGTTAGGGACTATTAGCGCTCCGCAAAACTTATGTTCACTTCCCACAACCACGGCTTGTTCAATAAAGCCACTATTAACTAACGCATTTTCTATGGGCTGAGGAGCAACATACTTACCTGTTGAAAGCTTGAATAGTGATTTCTTTCGATCGGTCACAAATAGCCAGCCATCCTCATCAAGGTGACCGATATCTCCGGTGTAAAACCAGCCATCTTCATCAATAGCCTCTTCCGTTTTTTCCGGCATCTGATAGTACCCGACCATAATATTAGGCCCTCTTGCCAGAATTTCACCATCTTCAGCAATCTTAATTTCAACATCCACCAGCGGTTTTCCTGAAGATCCTATTCTAAGCTCTCCTTTTGGAGGTCCGGTAAGTACAGGTGAAGTTTCAGTAAGCCCATATCCAAGACCACAATAAATGCCTATTCCGTTTATAAAGCGGGCGATATTTGGAGACAGTGCTGCTCCACCGACATTAAACCCTATCATATTACCACCAAACAGCTCTCGAATTTTACTGTAAACCAGCTTGTCTGCAATCTTATACTTCCAAGTCGCCGGTGGGTTTTCAGGGTCGTACTCCTCAGCTAAATTCACCGACCAATAGTAAAGTTGTTTCTTAAGGCCACTCATTTCCTGACCTTTCACTTTGATCCCCGTTACAATTTTTTCAAGCAAGCGAGGTACCGTAACCATATAAATAGGCTTAACGGCAGCAAAATCATCCTTTATTTCTTCCACTTCATCAATATAATAGGGTGGCACACCCATGTAGGCGTAGATGTATGAAGCAGTTCGTTCAAACATATGAGCCAGCGGCAGATAGGAAATTACTTTAGGATCATCGTGTGCTTGGGTATCGAATGGGAATATTTCGTGTGAAGCCAATGCATTCCCTGCAATATTATTGTGAGTTAACATAACTCCTTTAGGGACACCTGTTGTCCCCGAGGTATAAATCAGCGTAGCTAAGTCATCCGGCTCAACTTCATTTCTAAGCTTTTCAAAAAGGTTGGGTTCTTCTTCTGATCTCTTATGCCCCATTTCCAACACGGACTCAAATGTCTTCAGCTTTTTATGACCTGAACCAAGAATAGAAATAATTGCTTCTACACTTTTTATTTCTTTGATCAGAGGTTTTGTTTCAGCAAACACCTCATCATTAGACACAAAATGAACCTTAGTTCCAGAGTTCTCAAGGATATACTTAATCTGTTCTCCCGGCTGGGTAGAATAAATGGGTACCACCACTGCACCCAAAGATAGCACGGCCTGATCAATCACCAGCCACTCGGTGCTATTCTCTGCGTGAAGCGAGACTTTATCTCCTTTTCGCACGCCAAGCTCATACAAACCCATGGCGAGATCATTCACCATTTGGTTAAAATCTTCAATACTTGTTTCTATCCATTCCCCATTTCTTTTTACGGCAGAGTAAATTCCCGTTTGGTTTTTTGCAGCACCTTCAGCTACAATGGACAAAATGGTTGTTGGTTCGTATTTCATAATATTTCCCTATCATGTTTGCGTGTATTTCTAATATACACTTTCACTATACATTTGAAAGCGGTTCCACGCTTTATTTTAATAACTTAACACTGTTAATCAAATCCAAATTTTATGTTTATTGAAGAAGATTTAAAAAAGAAAGCTGAAATCTACTTCAACTTTGCTCACAAGCACATGGGTCATGCCTTAGGGATTGAAATCCAACATGTGAGTAAAGAAAAAATGATTGCCACTATGCCGGTTAATGAGAATTCTGTGCAGCCTTTCGGGGTGTTGCATGGCGGAGCTTCTGTTGCTTTGGCCGAAACCTTGTGCTCAGTAGGCGGGTGGTTTCACTTAAAGGGATTAGATCAAACCGTTGTTGGGGTTGAGATTAATGCCAATCATATACGTGCAGTAAAAATGGGCGGGAAAGTTACCGGAACAGCAAAGCCGGTTAATGTTGGGAGAAAAATTCAGGTCTGGAAATGTGAGCTTCGCGACGAGCATGATAAGCTGGTTTGTACTTCGCGTTGTACGCTGGCTGTTATTAATAGGCCCAAATAAAAAACCCGAATTCACTTTCTGAATCCGGGTTTAGAAGGTTTAGTAATTGAATCTTATTTAATCAGCATCATCTTTCGGTTTAGCTGTACTGAACCTGCATCCAAACGATAAATATACATACCACTTGAAAGGTTTTGAGCATCAACTATAGCTGTATGAGTGCCTGCTTGCCTAAACTCATTTACCACCGTCATCACCTGCTGCCCAAGTATGTTATAGACTGTCAGTTTAACGTCCGATGCTTGAGGAATCGTAAACTGAATATTGGTGGTTGGGTTGAATGGATTCGGGTAGTTTTGTTCAAGGCTGAAGGTTTTTGGAATACTTGAAGCTACTCTTTCCTCATTTGAAACTGCCATTTGAGAAAGCTCATACATATAAGCAGGAGTGTCTCTAAAGTTCCAGTCTGCCTGTTGCCAAACTAATACGGAAGTTACTCCCTCAGCAGTCATCTCCCCGATAGACATCCGATACTGACGGTTAATAAAATTGCCATTCGTATTAAAGCCCAAGCTTTGGTTTGGAGCTTTCAATACCGCATCAGGTGTGCTTGATAAAGTATCACCTCCAAAAAACAGAGAGCCGTTTCTTGTTCCAGAATTCCCCATATATAGTAACTCATCTGCACCATCTCCATTAATATCAGGAACTGCTGCCATTTCTGCTCTTCCTGAAAAGGCCGTTGTATCATTTCCAACTCCAACGTTTACCGGTTGGTGAATTTCCTTTAATAATGGAAGAAATTGATCTGCCTGCCCGTCAAACTCTTCTCCCCCATGGAAAATATGGATACCTGCCCTACCTTGATTGATATCAGACTGATCCTGGTGCCTGAAAGGTTTAATGGCCAAGTCTGTATAACCATCACCATTAAAGTCACCATCTGCTATTTCATTAAAGGCAAAAACCCAATACCAAATATTTTCTGCATATGCTGTTGTATCGGCAATCAACCGAATATCACTTCCCCCGCTGAAATCCGGAGTTCCATCCTGCCCGTAGAATACATGTACAGCCCCTCCATGAGTATAAGTTGCACCTTCGGGCACATCATTTTCCATATTTATTTCCTGAGAGTTTCCGATGATAAAATCATCAATACCATCTCCATTTAAATCAAACTCTCCCTGTAGAACCCCTCCTATTCCCCATCCATACTGAGTACCATCGTCTTCTGGAAATGAGATTTCGTCATCCGGGTTTAATGAAATTGATGAACCACCAAAATAAACTCCAATTGGAGTTACGCCCTGGCTTGCTCCACTTACAAGTATATCGTCCAACCCGTCATTGTTTATATCACCTGCATTGGCAATAGTACCAATAAAGTTATTGTAGTTATCCAATCCCGGTTGGTAATCTTCACTTTTTATAACGTGATATGGATCCTCAGCTCCCAGTTCATAAAAATGTAGCTCATTGGATGTCATCGGTTCTTCATCTGTACCTGCATCTATTTGTATAAGCATCAATATATCTTCCCGGCCATCAGTATTGAAATCCCCGGAAGTAACAAATTGAACAAATCCATCTAACTCAATAGTACCTGTTGGTGTTGTGCCATCACTTCCGCCTTCATAAATGTCCATTCTACCAGTTAAACCATCCGAGACAATGAGCCCATAGTCGTCAAGTCCATTTCCGGAGATATCACCAAAAGTATAGGTCCCTTCAATTCCAGTAATTCTATAATCTGCTCTATCAAAGAGGTGTTCGGTTGGATTAGCATAATCCACGGTACCACCAGAAGCAACACCTTCAATTCGAAGCTGACCAAATGATGTACTATTAGTGCCATAATATTGAAGATCATCAAACCCATCATCATTAAGGTCACCTTGATTTGTAAAACGTATATCAAAGGAAAGCCCTACATCTTCCCCTCCAGGCCCTCCTAGGACTCCCTCAATGGTAAGCGTCGTATCAGCCGGGTTTAAGGTGGCAAAACTGTACTCATCATTAGAATTAACTACAAAATCAGACCATCCATTACCATTTAAATCACCAATAGGAAATCCATCCATAGCGCCTAAATCAACTGGTGTTTCAACATATAAGGAGGTATCACCCGACATTGTATATAACTTCATAAAATCCCCACCCGTGGTATCGGTATCAAACTCTGTACCGGTTACTAAAATATTTGGGAAACCGTTACTGTCTTCAGCCAAAAACATATTTGAGCTAAAGCTGTAGGCAAAATCACTGCTTTGAACAAGTGTGACCGTCTCGTTGGTAATATCTAGCTCAAATACCAACAGGGCTTGTTGATAGTTAGTGCCGCCTGTTCCTTGTATCAAATTAGTTCCCTTTGTTAATAAATAAGGAACTCCATCCCAATTCACATAATTAAGCTCTCGAACACTAAAGAATTGTAACTCAATTTCTGGTGCAAGATCAAAACTGAGAACTGTTGAGTTCTCGATTTCTGTATCAATCAAACCGATATGGACGGTAGTACCGACATTTACAATTATATCTTCCGTTGAATTACCATCAATATCATCACGTATGATCGTAAAGTTAGAAAGTGGGATATCCAGGCTTTCCAATTCTGGTATTTCTATTGACGTTGTGTTAAAGCTGCCGCTCGAAAATTGGTATAAATTAATACCATCATCATTTTGACTTGCTAATTGAGATTGACCTGCTCCTGCTATGTCTCCTATTGGAAATAGCGCGTCGTATATAATATGGTCTGGATTTGTAAGATCTCCTGAACCCATAAAAACAAGTGTTTTCATCACTCGGTCAGAGAGATCTTCAGTTCTTTCGTCCCATGCCTGATAAGTATTTATAAAATCAGTAGTTCCATCACCATCTAAATCGCCAACTGCTTCAAAAACACCCGAAGGAACGAAGTTTATCTGTGGGTTGGACCATGGTTGTGTATGTCCCCACTTCATAGTTGGGTCTACCGTCCAGTAGTCATCTACATCCATTGATTTACTTCTGAACAGTATGTTATGCTGAGATGAATTACGGACGTCGTCAAAAACAATTTCGACCGCCCCGTTTGCTTTTTCTTTTGTTTCTATCTGCTGAGCATGTATTCCTGGAAAAAGAAAACTGCTCATAATAATTAGAGATAAGCTATAGCTTAAGCATTTCATAATACCCCGTTTCGTTTATTAATATTGTACCTACACCATTCTAAATAAATAAAAATGGGGAACTACACAACCCGCCTGGAATCTCAACCCCTTATGCACTCATTACTTAGACCCTCCTTCGTAACAACTTTCTGAAAGTTCTTACTTACTTCTTATGATGCTGGAGCTTCATGAAATGCATTCCGCAGCAGGAGCAGCGAAACTAGAGACTGGACGATTTGCCTATTCCCTAAACTGCACATTACTCCACTCTTCAAACAAATGAGCCACTTTTAAGCGCTGGTATTTTCCTGTTGAAGTGACCGGTAGCTCTTCGCCGAATACCACTACCTTGGGTGACTTTAAAAACGGCAGGTGTTCCCGGCAGTAATCTAAAATAACTGCTTCGTTTTGCTCCGCTCCTTCTTTGAGCTCTACATAAGCCCCGACTTCCTCTCCATACCAATCATTTTCAAAACCCACCGCAATGCCCGCTTTTACACCAGGAGCTTTGTTTATGACTTCATCAATTTCCAGCGGTGCCAGATTAATGCCGCCTCGAATGATCAACTCTTTCAACCGGCCCGTGATGAAATAGTAGGGATTGCCCTTTTCGTCTTTTTTGATAAATCCTTCATCTCCACTGCGAAACCAGCCATTCTTAAAAGCTGATTCATTGGCCTCCCGGTTATTAAAGTATCCCTTCATCACATTTACCCCACGAATCACAATTTCTCCGCGTTCGCCTTCCGGAACGGAGTTGCCCTGCTCATCCTGAATATCCATTTCGTTGGCAGGGACTGGAATTCCTATACTCGGGTAACCAAAATCCCGCATCCATTTTTTATGTTCTTCTTTGGGCTGATCGGCCGGGATGAAGCATGAGTAACAGGTCGTTTCTGAAAGTCCGTACCCGTGAATAATGGGAATGTCGAATTTCTCCTCAAAGTTTTGAGCTACCTTTACCGTAAGTGGACCAGCTCCGCAAATGATATGACGGAACTGATTATTTTCCGGCACCTCTTTTCCTTCATAATAACTAGTAAGATATTGAAGCAGTGTTGGCACCACGCTTACCACATGAACTTGCTCTTCTTCAATAATCTGAAAGAAATGTCCCGGGCTGAATTTCTGATTTAAAACGGTAGATCCTCCTACAAAAAAAGGAGTAATCATCGTCACCACCGTACCGTTTACGTGGTGAATGGGTAAAATACACATCATTTTTGTTTGACCATCAATGTTGTGCCATTGACTAATGGTTCGAGCATCTTCAAGAAGATTACGCTGAGTCAAAACAACACCTTTTGGATTCCCTGTAGTACCGGATGTAAATACTATCAATGCTTCAGACTCAGTACCAACTTGTACTTCTTTCAATTCTCCATTCTTTTTGGAAAATGACTCTACAGAATCATCACAAACGATGACCTCCAATTCAGAAAGCAGGTTTTCTTTCTTTATGATCTTTTGAATGCGATCAGAATATTCATCCCGAACTAGAGCCAGCTTTACTTCCGCATTCTTCAGGATGTAAGCTATGCGATTATCATCTTCCCCAAGATTGACCGGAACTACTACCAACCCACAGAACCAGGCTGCAAAATATTGAACCACTGTATGCCAGTGATTGTGAGAAATGGTGGCAACCTTATCACCGGCTTCTAAACCCCGTGATTGATAAAAACGAGCAGTATTTATGACGCACTCATAAAATTGCCGATATGAAACTTCCGTTCTATTTTGCTCTGAATCCCGATAGGTAAGATAGGTCTTGTCACTTCCAATACCCTTTTTAAGCAGACTGAAAAAATCCTCTCTCAAGGGTTCCGGCGGATTTTCCAGACTTCGGGCATGAGCTATTTTATCTTCTAAAGTATTGAATTTCATATTACTCCAACATTTTTGTGATGGTAGCAGATGAGTGGGAGAAAGACAAGAAGCGCTTAATCAAGTTAGATAGATATACATCGCAGTGATCCCAATAACCATCCCAACCACAAATAATCTTAGAATTGTTTTATTTGATATGACTTGTTTCATAGCAATAACATTTATTTTGAAAGTATAAAATCAAACAGGCTTAAACTGCAAGATTTTAGTTGTATTAAAGGATACAGGACTCAGAATTCAGGAGTCAGGATCGTTCTGTTCAGAATTCTGAGTCCTTTATCCTGAGTTCTTCTATTACTGCTTGGCAGGGTAATAAGGAACTCCATTGTACTACACTTTTTAGATGGTACCGGATGCAAAATAAAAAGGCAAACACCTTACTTATTCCTATAAGTCTTTAACCATTCGGATATTTGTTATCTCAACTCCATTCCTAATTACAGTCTGTTCTTTGAGAACATTGAAGCCGTGTTTACTAAAAAATGAACAAGCTGTAATACTGGATTCAGTAATTATTTGGCTCTCTCCACTTTGCTGAGCATATGATTCCAATTCTTCTAAAAGACTTTTTGCAATACCCTTTCCCTGATACTTATGATGAACAAACATTGTATCAAGATATCCTTTATTAATTGAAGCAAACCCCGTGACCTTTCCATCAATTTCCGCAAGAAGAAAGTATTGATCTTCTACTTTTTTGAGCCACCGCTCCCTATCATCGATGCTTGAACTCCACGCAGCCAATTGTAAGTCAGAATAATCAGCTTTGTTACTATTCAGAATTGTTTCACTGAACAATTTCAAAACGTCATCAAGATCATTCTTATTAGCTCGTCGAATTTTCATTCTTACTATTGCTTCGCAGGAATTCTGGGAATTGTCATAATTTCACGCTGACGACCATCGATATACCACACGCCACTTTCATCAAAAAAGGCATCCTCCTCGAGCATAATGCGGATTTCTTTGCCCCATTGTTCGATATACGTTGCTGCATTTAATTCTATAGAATATGCGGTATTTAAATGAAGCGAATAGTCGCCGTCGCCGGGAACTCCTCCCTGAGAATCCCACATCCCAAGGGTTGTTCCTGCAGCATGACCATGATATCCAATCGGGTGGGTGTAAATACTTGGGGTAAGTCCTTCATCTTTGGCCTGCTTTAAAGACATCGCTAAAACTTCGTTTCCAGTTCTGCCTTCTTTAAAATTATTGGTGAAAATATCCTGGAGGCGATTTCCATTTTCGAAAGCTTTGACCAGATACCCCGGCACCTCAGTTTCTTCAGGACGAAGTATATAAGCGTGTTGCTGAGTGTCTGTATTCAGGCGCAAGTATGTGATGCCAAAATCAACATGAAGTAAATCTCCGGGCATGATTGTATTTTCTCCCGGACGGCTATCAAAAGTGCGAAGGTGATCAAATGACTCTGGGTCAGCCCTTTGAATAGATACGCTGGGGTGAAACCAAGTATTCAGTTTAAGTTCTCTGATTTTTTCTCTGTACCACCAAACCACATCTTCTGTTGTAGTTATCCCGGGTTGAATTACTGCATCAGAAAATCCTTCAGCAATGATTTCATGAGCTATACGGACGATTTGCGGATATATCTGCATCTCTTTTGCCGTCCGGGTCTCAAGCCATTTCACTGCTAATTTCTCAGCAGAAACCAAACGATCAGTGTACTTTTTACCAAGTGCTGCCTTCATTTCATTATGATCAGTTACCACCATGCCATCGGCATGTCCCCATATTTCTGAGACATTTATTCCAATACGTTCAGGATCTCGTTCTTCAACAATCTCTTTGAGCCTTTCCCATTGATCAGGCTGACGTTCTTTATCCCATGCTCTTTTGAAAGTCTCCCCAACATCATACCGGGCAACAGCCAGTGTTTCTACTCCTTCACCTTCTCCCCTGTCATACATTACCAAAATAGTACGGCGCCGGGCAGCTAACCATGTAGCCGGAAGCATCGTCTCGATAACAGGATCTTCATTGTATTCCCTTGAAACTACAACCCACATATCGATATTAGTCTCCCTCATCATCTCGGGTAATAAAGTCTGGATTTTATCCTCCAGAAGATTATCAATCACGGCAGCTCGCTCTTTCATTGGCAGAATATGCGGGTAGGATTGAGCCTGTAAAGACACGGAGATAATAAGCAGGGCTAGGAAAGTCAGAAGCTGTTTCATGGAATTCATTTGTTGTGATTTGCGAGAATATGGAGAGGAATAGACAGAGGTGCAAGGTGTATAGTGGCAAACCGCTAGAAAGGAAGAAGAAAAGTGGGCCCGGCAGGACTTGAACCTGCGACCAATCGATTATGAGTGAAGTTATTTATTAACTATAAATACGCTTAAAGCGCATTTTTAATGCCCTTGTACCAACCATTGTACCCACTAATACTTCCACTGGTGAACGGCTTTCATATATACAATTATTTAGAAAATTTGAGCCGTAGTTAGTCTTCTAAAATTGTCAAAACTGTTAGCCCTATTAATTCTGATTTAATAAAATGTAGACGTCAATTACAAAAATGTTATACGGTTTATTTGATCAACATCAATTTCTTGGTGCTCATAAACCCTCCAGCCTGTAATCGATAGATGTATAATCCACTTGATAATCCAGAAGCATCAAAAAAAGCAGTGTGCCAACCCGAATTTTGTCTTCCATCAACCAAGGTAGCTACACTTTGCCCAAGCATGTTGTATACAGAAAGTTTCACCTCTGTTGCATTAGGGAGACTATATCGGATTTGAGTACTTGGATTAAAGGGGTTTGGATAGTTTTGTAGCAACTGAAAAGATTCTGGAGCAAGATCCACGTTTTCTTTTGAAGTAGTAACTTCATCATTAGCATTTCCACTCCTTTGAAAATTACCTTGATATGTTCTCCATTGTGGTATTTTTAAATTGAATTTTCTCTTCCCCTGAGTCCCATCAAACCTCCATCCGTCATAAATTTTATATAATTCTCCATCTTCGTTAGTAAAAGTAATTCTCCCATTTATATAAGCCGTAGCATTACCTATCGCTGACGAAGTATTAAACTCCCAAAGCAAATCTCCTGAGTCACTAATTGCATAAATAGTGCCCGTCTCGTCGCCTACATAAACTACACCATAATCATTAATTGTCGGTGTAGAAGTAATAGCACCTTGAGTTTTAAACTCCCATTTAGTAGCACCAGTAGTACCTACCATAGCATATAGGGTAGAATCAGTACCTCCAAGAAGAACAGCACCATCATGAGCTATAACGGGTGAAACATTAAAGCTACTACTTACATTAATACTCCAAGCAACATCAAGTTCTAAACTATCGGTAATACGAAACTTGGTAAGATTACCTTTTTTTGTAGCTAGATAAATGTTATTACTATTATCAACTGCAGCGGAAGTTCCTATGCTATCACCCGTTGTATATGTAGATATGGGATTAAGTTGTTGACCAGTTACTTGCGCGTCTAAATCGTAATAATAAGCTTTCCCTTCCTCATCAGTGACATATAGGTAATCACTTTCAATTATAATACCTGGCTGATTGATCGGTGCATCCAATCTGTCATTCCAAACTACTGAACCAGTAGTACGATCTACTGCGAATAAATTGCTATTGCTAACTCCAACATAGAGTAGATTTCTTTTATTATCTATCGTGGGTGTTGCTTGAAGCTCACCGCCCAATGGTGAGTCCCAAACTGGTATTCCAAACTTGTCAAAACTATAGACAACACGGCTTGTTGAGGATATATAGACCGTTGAGTCCTGAGACACGGAGCTTACACTTCTAACTTCACCGTCAACTAATAAGTCGAACTGGTCCTCAAAGTTATTGTCCAAGATCTGCATTTTACCATCAGCTAGTGGTAAGTAAGTCAAATCTGAGCCAAGAGTTGTTACTCCACTATTTGTAAATAAGGTATCCGCAAATTGTCGGTTTTTTTCAAATACACTCACATGATATTCTGTAGTTCTCTCAGATGAGTCATCAATCGTATATATCATTTCAAGATCGTTAGTGCCTTGCTCAAACTCTAATTCAGCAACCGAAGATGTGGATTTAAGCTCTCCATTTACAGACCACCCAACAAAATCGAAATTTAATCTTCCATCTTTAAGACTATCTGCATCAATGGAAATAATGATTTTCGTTTCACTGGTTTCTTCTTCAAAAACTTTTGGGGAAGAGAGCCAATGTTCAAAAGGTCCAATATCACCAGTAGAGTTTGAAGGATATGGTCTTTGCCCTCCATAAATATCTATTTCTTGTTGATCATAAATGTTCGCCGCGCCAATGGCAGGACTTGATGTATGCAAGTAAAATCTACCGTTTGAATAAATAATTTTAGGATCTAGATCAATCGATTCTTCAATAAATGGAACTTCATTGCTTTTTATTCCCAGATTCTGAACAATAGAATTAATCAAACTTCCTCCACCCTCAAAGACATATATTTGCTCTCCAACACCTGAGGGGTGCTCGTTTCCCCATATAATTGAATTTACAAACATTGGGTAGGAGCGCCCATAAATATTGATGCCACCACCACCAACGCCAGTTTTTCCTTTGTTCTTATAAATCAGTGAATGCGTTATATAATGTTGTACACCTCCACCAATATTTAGCCCACCACCCCACTGTTCAGATACGTTGTTATAAATGATACTATTGTGCATATTAAATTCAATTCCATCTGATCGAACACCACCCCCACCTTCCTCAGAATAGTTATTGATGATTATTGTATTCTGGATCGTTGCAGTATCAAAACGGTCTGGCCCTTTTATCCTAACGCCACCACCTTTAACCCCATAGTTATCTTTGACTATGCAGTGTGAAACCAAATTCGGTGTTTCATGGTCAGAATTCGCATCAACTCTTATACCGCCTACAAAATCCTCCCCTTTTACATAACCATTTTGAATGGTAAACCCCTCAATCTCTCCATCCGTTAATCTTATGACGGTCCCATTCTTGTTTCCATCTAAAATTGTTTGTCTTATATAGGAAGTGTCACCATTAGCTGAGAACCTAGATTGTAGTTTTCTACCACCATCAATTACAAGCGTTGTTGCATCGCCAGCTGCTGGATTTGTATAATAAATTCCAGGGTTTACTCTTATAATAGCTCCTGGATCAGAAAGTGTAAGTGCTGAATCAATGGTCGAATAGTCATCTGGAACAGTAATAGTTTGCTGAGCCAAAGCACTATAGCTATAACCTAGAATTGAAATTAATACCCCAAAAAACCAAGCTTTCATATCACCACTATTATTAATTCACAATTGCTTCAAATTAATAACTTAACTCTTAAAATCAAGAACATACGTGTCACTGGACTCAGTACACAGTCAAGGTTTTTCAATTAAGTATGGTGAATAGTATTAATTGATTCCTATCGACACTAAATCGTGGTTATTTAACCAAGTAATTTTCTAGCTTTTTATACGCTTCTGTATGTTTCTTTTTATCCATTTATTAAATGTTCTGTAGCTTCCACTTTACACCCGGAAGTTCTTTCAAATGTGAAATATCAATCAGGCCCCAATCCGGATTACTACTCTTAAACGAGAGAAGAAATTCTTTTTCATTTTTCGTTAAACCTTTACCAATAATTTTTGGGAGTTCGTGCTGCACCTCATCGATCCTCTCTTTCCAATTCTTGAACTGTTATCTGATATTTCTTATCCAGTTTCCCACCTTTCATGATTTGCCGTTTACCACTTCCAAGTTCTATTTTTGATACATCTATCCTTTTAAACCAAGTGTGATTATGCCTTTCAGCCAGGTACAAAAATAGCCGTTTTACCTTTATTGAGTTACAGCTTTCCAGCAATGACTGAACAACCGCAGGCCTTAAAGAGACCAGCCCTTCTGACAGGTAATTCATCTCATCCCAGCTCTCATGCTTTGGCACATCATAAAGGTATTCCATAAAAGCTTGTTCTGGAGAAGACACATTCACTTCTATTCCATTGATTATTTTCTCCGAATGAGCTCCTGATTGGGCAAAAAGGTTAGCTGATCTAACTTCTATATGATCATCCCACACTTGATTCATAAACCATTTTGGTAGCCTTTCTGATGGTCTCTTCCATAATACAATAATCTTACTACTACTTTTCCGGATGTAATGACTAAGCCCATGCTCCTCTAATGCTGTCTTACCACCAACGTGTATGGTATATTTATCCAGTTTTTGAAGAGTGTAAAGTGCCCCAACCCATTTCACATCCTCTTTTGGTCTCTTATAAGCCCCTACCCCAAAGCTTTCCAGCCATCCACTTTTTTTATATGAGTCTGCCAACTGACGAGAAACCCCCCTTTCCTCCAGCCACTCCGTGGTTATAACCGTACATGAAGGCCAATTTTGCAATATGTAGTTTATTTTATTCATTATTAGTAAAGTAATACTTTACTTAATTGCTACAAAACAAACTTATTGGTTTAGATAATGTGAGGATTGTCAACTATTACTTGACTTAAAGTATATAAATTAAACTCGCATTAATTTAGTATACCAAAATAACTCTAAACCAAGTAATTCCTTTCTGAGTAACTCTGCTATACCCGTACGGATATAAAACAATCAATTATTGCATATTTATACCCGAACAGGTATAATATAGGCGAATCAATAAAATTTATACCCGTACAGGTATACAATGAATCCAAACAAAATACTTATAGCCTTTGTTAAAACTCGCCGTACGCAGCTGGGCCTCACACAAGAGCAACTTGCTGAACGAGCCGGGGTTGGACTCCGCTTTGTCCGGGATCTGGAGCAAGGTAAAGAAAGCCTACAGCTAGACAAAGTGAATCAAGTCCTGTTACTATTTGGTCACACTATGGGACCGATACCAATTGAGGATCGTAATGAGCTATAGAAAAGCAGATATATATATTTACGAAACAAAAGCCGGACTGCTGGAAGAAACTGATACAGGATACCGCTTTACTTATGAGGCAGACTATTTGGCTGGTTCTAATATAGAACCAGTGAGCCTTACTCTCCCCCTCCAAGAGGAGCCCTATGAATCAAACATCCTTTTTCCATTCTTTGATGGAATAATTCCGGAGGGATGGTTACTAGAAGTGGTAGAAGAAACTTGGAAGGTAAACCCTAAAGATCGGATGGGGCTTCTTCTGGTTAGTTGTAAGGATACTATTGGCAATATCAGTGTGAGGGAATCATGAACAGATGTATGATTTGTGCCCAGGAAGTTGCTCAAGATGAAATGTATCATGACAAATGCCTGGAAACGTTATTTGATTCAAAGAAAGCACCAATACTTGAGGCAAGCCTGAATGAGCTAAACGAGTTAGCAAAAAAGTCCGTAACAAACCGGGTTACGGTTCCTGGAGTACAATCAAAGCTTTCGTTGGAAATAAATCATAAAACTAAAGAGGCGGACAAACTTACCATTGTTGGGCTTTGGGGAAGATATATCCTTAAACCACCATCTAGTACATGGGATGAGCTCCCAGAAAATGAACACTGTACGATGCTCATGGCGCAAGCAGCGGGCATAGAAACCGTGCCATTTGGACTTATTCATTTATCCTCTGGAGAAAAAGCTTACATCACTAAAAGAATTGACCGAGACGCAAAGGGAAACAAATTTGCAATGGAGGACATGTGCCAGCTAACTCTTCGTTTAACCGAGGACAAATATAAAGGCTCTCATGAGCAGATTGCCAAAGTAATTAAAAAACATAGCTCAAATCCTCTTTTCGATATAACTCGTTTTTATGAATTAGTTTTATTCTGCTTTCTTTGTGGAAATGGGGATATGCATTTGAAGAATTTTTCTTTGTTCAAAGATCCAAAATTGAGCTGGAAACTAGCCCCCGCCTATGATCTCTTATCAACCCGACTGGTTATCCCGGAGTCAAAGGACCCAGAAGAACTATCACTCACTATTGCAGGAAAGAAGAGCAATTTTAATTTGCCAACCTTTATCAAATTTGGTGAGAGCATAGGACTGAACTCAAAACAAATAGAGAATATCATTGGGAAGCAGTTAGAGCAAAAAGAGCTATATGACCAGATAATCGACCACTCTTTTCTTTCCCAAGATATGAAAGACGAATATCATCAAATAGTATCGCAAAGGATGAACGTTATTGCCTCCAGCGATTGATTAATCACTCGACTGACGATCGATTGGAAATTTAGCTTCTAAGGAGCTTAGTCAAAGAAGCATAGATTTTCTGTCCAGGAATTGTACCCTCGGATTCCTTGCTCTAACTTACTTTGATTTTGTTTAGCCCTTTTACTTTTTCAACCAGTAAATCAATGACATTGGCATTGTTTTCAAATACACCGTCTAAGCCATCTTCATCAATAAAGTCGAACGGTGGTTCGTATAGGTTAGCAACATCCAGGTGTCCTTTTTCCGTGTAAAACTCAATCATCTGCTCAATGAACTGAATCTGGTTTGAACTGAGTTGGTTATTCTGCAAAAACTGACCGAACTCTTTAACAACCGTTTCACGA